>DATKAG010000522.1:0-8579 GCA_035498355.1 Myxococcales bacterium
TGGCCGGGCTTGAAGCGCGGATGCCGGGACTCGATGACCTTGCCCACCGCGAACGAGCGCACCACCTCGCCAATCTTCACCGCCGGCATGTAGGTGTCGCCGGCGATCCATCCCCGCTGCGTGGGATCGCAGGAGAGCCAGAGGTTCCGCACCAGCACGCTGCCCTCGTCCACCGCGGGCATCGGGCCGTCCTCCACCCAGGTGAAGTCGTCCTTGGCGAGCATTCCCTGCGGGCGCCGCGCCAGGAGCCACTGACGGTTCTTCATGGCGACGCCTTGTAGCACCCTTCGGGCCCGACCATCGCGCAATTCATGCGGATTCGCAGCCAGGGTTGTGGCACTGACGAATTCTTTGCGCCCCCGGAACCGCTCCGCCGCCCGGCAGGGGGGAATCCCGGGCAGGCTTGCCCCTTGCAGCGCCAGACGCAAGCGGTGCGCTTCCGGTGCCGAGGAGGGCCGCCATGACCGGCCAGGTCCACTGGTTTCCGTTCGTCATCTTGATCGTCGCCATCTCACCCGTCCTGGTGTTCTGGCTCCGTGGCCGGTACGCGGCCAAGAAGTACACCGTGGAGGAGGCCACGGTGCGCTGCCGCGCGCACGACAACCAGCTCGTCCATCTGCTGCTGGTGCGCGATCGCAAGACAGGCGAGCCGGTTGGCGTCCGCCGCTGCGGCGCGCACGCCAACCCCGAGGAAGTCCGCTGCGACAAGCACTGCCTCCCCATGTTCGAGCGCGTGCAGAAGACCGCCTGACGAAAGCCGCGAGGCTTGCCCACGAGCTCTTCCTGGAACGGATGCGCCAGCACCTCGAGGAGCTGCAGGCGAACGGCCTCTCCCGCTCGTGCCTGCAATGGGTCGCCGAGACCCTGGAATGGTTCCGCTCCCACAGGGTGAAGGAGGACATCGCGCTGGCCGGCGCCATCTCCGCGTGGCGGGATGCGTGAGCCCGCCGCGCCCTGCTCGTCTCATACGAGACACATTGCCACGCACTGAACTTCCATGGTTCCCTGCGAGTGGGCGCCGCTCCTGGGAGCGGGGAAGTGCCTCTCGAACGGCACGGGCACCTGCCAGAACTGAAGCTATTTCTTCCGACGCAGATCGAAGAGCATCTTGTGCTCCGTCGTCCCGTCCCGGAACGTCCACTCCTCCTGGTGGTGGTCCGCGTCCAGCATGGTGAGCACCAGCGTCTGCATGTGCGCCGGGTGCGCGCCCAGGTTCGTGCCGTCCGCGAACTCGAAGGAGATCTTCGAGGCGTCCTTTCCCTCCCTGGCGCGCATGCGCGGCTGGTTCATCGCCGAGCAGTAGTGGGTGGCCACCAGCGCCTGGTCGTCGCGGTGGAACATCGTCACCATCTCGTGCGGCGTGCCCGGGGCGGTCACCAGCATCACCGCGGAGCCGGCCGAGACCACGCGGACCGTCGCCTGGGTGGGCAGAGGGGCGTCGGAGCCGTGGCCCTTGGCGGTACCCTCCCATTCGCCGGCCAGCGACTTGATCTGGTCGAAGCCGGGCGACGCTTTTTCCTCGGCGAGTGCCGGCGTGACGAGAACTGCGACCAGCGCGAGCGACGTCCATGACCTCATGGGTGTCCTCCTCCTTCGGCCATCTTCGGCGCACGTCCCGAACGGATCAACCCGGTCCCGGTGGACTCAAAGCCCGACCTCGGTCGGAGCGAGCGTTTCACTTCGGTTTCGCCGGTGAACCCCGCCCGCGTCTGCGGCGTCCGCTGCGCATGCGGCAACGCGCCTCTCCATCCGACGTTGGTGCCCTGTCCCACGCCGGCCGGTGGCGGCGCCTGGCGTTCTTCGCCGGTTCCGGCGCCACCGTGGGGCTCGCCGCCTTCGCCTTGGAGTCCTTCTTCATCCTCCGCTCCGGCCAGGGCCTGCTCGACTACGATCAGAGCGGCACGGCGCGCGCCGCCGTGGCCGCCGCGCGGCCCGCCCTCGAGAGCCTTCTCTTGCGCATCGCCCTCGCCTACGCAGTGGCGGGCGCCGCCGTGGGAGCGGCGACAGGCGTCCTCGCCGAAGACGCCACCCGCACCCGGCGTGCCTTCCGGCTTCTCTGGGCCGCCGACGCCTTGGCGGTCTGCCTGCTCTCGGCCTGGGCCGCCTGCATCGCCCGGCCCGCCTTGTTCGAGGATCTCGACGCCCTGCGCCCCGTGACCGGCTGGGTTGCCTCCCATGGCGCCCCCTGGCAGCCAGCCCTGGTCACGGCGGCGCTGTTCGCCCTCCACCTGCCCTGGAGCCGGCGACGGGCGAGGATCGCCTGGCGGGTGGCGGTGGCGATGTCCATCGTGCTCGTTCCCCGCGGGCGGGCGCTCTCCGCCGCGGAGCAGGCGCATCCCCCGCTGGTGGTGCTGATCGGACTCGATGCCTTCCGCCCCGACCGGATCGAGGGGGGGCAGCGCCTGGCGCCCAACCTGGAGGGCTTCCTGCGCGACGCCGTCCGCTTCGACCGCGCCTACACCCCGTTGGCCCAGACCGAGCCCGCCTGGGCCGCGCTCCTCACCGCCAGCTGGCCCTTCCGCACCGGCGTCCGCCACCCGCTGACCGCGGATTCCCAGCGCGCGCCGCTGCCCACGTTCCCCGCCACCTTCGCCGCGGCCGGGTACCGCACGACCTTCGCCACCGACTGCTCGCGCTTCAACTGGCTGGGGCCCCTCTCCGGCTTCGAGACGCGGGTGCAGCCTCCGCGCGGCGCCCTCAACTTCGTGCTGGAGAAGCTCCGCTACCGCGCGCTGGGCGTCTTCGTCGCCAACCGGCTGGGGAGCTGGTGGCTGCCGGAGATCGCCGACAACCGCGCCTTGCCGGGCTACCACGATCCGCTGGGCTACGCCCGCCGCCTCTCGGACTTGCTGGCCCGGGAAGCGCGCTCCGGCCCGGCCCTCTTCGCCTTCCACGACACCACCGTCCATTACCCGGGCGACGTGGTCCATCCCTTCTACCGGCGCTGGCCGGACGCTCCCTTGCGCATGTCCTACGATCTGCCGGGCAGCGGGCCGATCCGCTCCACCGGCCTCGAGCGCCGCGAGCACCTCTATGACGAGCTGATCGCGGAAGCGGACGCGCGGCTCGGCATCCTCCTCGACCGGCTGCGCGCGGAGGGCCGCTACGACGATGCCCTGATCGTGGTCTTCTCCGACCACGGCGACGGCTTCCAGCCGGAGTTCCCGAGCCTGGTGAACGCCGTTCCCATCCACGGAGTCCGGCTCTCCGACGACGAGAACCGGGTCCTGCTCGCCGTCAAGCCGCCGGCGGACAGCGGCATCGCTACCGGCCGCACCGTGCACGACCTGGTGCGCCTGATCGACGTCGCTCCCACGCTGCTCGAGGCCAGCGGCCTTCCCCTCTTGCCGCACGCCAGCGGCGCGAGCCTGATGCCCCTGCTCCGGGGGGAGAAGCTCCGCCCGCTCCGCCTCTACGCCGAGACGGGCTACACCCACGTCGCCCCCGACGCTTTCGATCCCGATCACTTCAGCGGCGGCCCCCGCGGGCTGGAGGCGTACCAGGTCATGCCGGGCGGAGCGGTGTTCATGAGCGACCGCGCGCACGAGCTGGCGCTGCGGGAGAAGGACGTGGGGGCTTTCGACGGCCGGGGATGGCTGATCCGCTCCCGGCGCGCGGACGGGAGCCCTGTCACGCGCTGCCGGGGCGAGTGCTCTGCGGGGCTGGCCGAATGGCTCGACCGCATCACCCGCCCCGGAGCACCCGAAGGCTGACCCGCTTCACGCGGCCTCGGGGCTGCGCTCGGCGCCCGGGTGCCGGTACCACCAGGCGATGCCCAGGAGGAAGGCGCTCACCACCAGGTAGGCCCCGATGCGGGTGGCGGTGGAGCTGAATCCCCAGGCCGCCTTGAGCGCGAGCAGCGCGGCCAGCACGCCCAGGCCCAGCCCCACGTGCCGCAGCTTCGCCGCCTTCCGCGCCCGGCCCAGCCCCACGCAGGCCACGCTGCTGGCCGCGTACCAGGTGACGAGCAGCAGGGTGGAGGCGGAGGGATTGACCGCCCAGGCCAGCTCCTGGTGCACCCAGAGGAACCCGAAGGCGAAGAGGGCCGCGCGGACGCCCTGGAAGCCCGAGAGCACGACGGCCAGCGCCCAGCAAGCGAGGACGGCGAAGGCGGCGAGGCTCTCGCGGGTGAGGAAGGGCGTGTACTCGTACGAGGGACGCACGGTGAGGAAGACCAGCGCGGCCACCCCCGCCAGCACCAGCGCGAACTGCGGCGCCCACCTCCAGCTCCCGTTGGGCACCGGCGCGGCGAGCAGGGTGAAGAGCAGGGCGTTGCCGGCGATGGCCGCCACCGCCAGCGGACCCGGGGTCCAGGCGAAGACGAGGATGGCGGTGTTGGCGCAGAGATAGGAGACCAGCGCCAGCGCGTCGCGCAGCGCGCCTTCCCGGCGGGAAGCGACGAAGGCGGTGACCGTGGCAGCGACGCCCCAGAGGGCGAAGGCCGGGTTGCGCAGGTCGAAGGTGCAGCCCAGGGCGATGGCGAACGCGCCCGGGATCAGGCCGCCGTCGATCCAGTCGGGCAGATCGGTTCCCGCCTCGCCGAAGCCGTCCAGGAGCGTGCCGGCGGGCTCGGTGTCGAACCTCTCCAGCGCCAGCAGCCAGAGCGCGGCGGCGGCGCCTGACCAGAGGGCCGCCAGCGCCGGCTCCAGGCGGCCAAAAGCGGCCAGCCGCAGCGCCGCGACCGCGGCCAGCAGGCCGAGCGTGCGCAGCCGCGGGCGGAGGATGGCACCGCGCGCGAAGGGGAGCACCCCGAAGCCGCCCGCTACGAAGGGAAGGGCGAGGGCCAGCTCCGCGGAGTGCTGGTGCAACGGCATCGCCAGGATGGCCAGGGTGAAGAGGGCCGCGCCCAGCCCGAAGACCCGCGCCGCCACCCTCCAGGGCCGGGAAGCGAGCGCCGATCCGCCGGCGATCAAGACCGCCGCGCCGTAGGCCGCGAGCATCGGGGCCGTGCCCTGGCCGGTGCTGGTGACGAAAGGCGCCAGGGAGGCGCCGCCGAAGCCGACGCACCAGAGCGGCTCGTCTTCCTCCACCAGGGCGAAGCCGGCCAGCGCCACCGAGGCGGCGGCGGAGAAGACCAGGGCGACCACCGGCGGGACGAGGTGCAGCGAGGGGCCGGCCGCCCAGGCGCAGACGTGGATGATCGCCAGCGAGAGGCCGAGGATGCTGTCGCCGAAGGGCCGCTCGCGCCGGCGCAGCCGCAGTCCCCACACCGCCAGCGCCAGGGCCGCCAGAAGGCCCAGCGCCACCCGTACCGTGGGGCCGAGCAGGCCGTGGGCGATGGCCCAGCCCACGAACGTGCCCGCCGCCGCCAGGGCCAGGACGGTGGCCAGCGCCAGCATGCCGTAGCGCCCCACCAGGGTCTCCAGGTCGAGCTCCGGCTTGGCGGGCGGACGCGAAAGGGGAGTGGCGGGCAGCGCCTGGACTACCGGGGCTTCCCTGGGCGCCGAGGGAGACTCCTCGTTCGGATCGGTCGCGATGGCCGCGGGCGCGGGAGCGCGCCGGCCGAGCAGCCAGCGGACCTCCGAGAGCTCGCGCCCCAACCCTTCCACCGCCTTCTCCAGCGCAGAGATCCGGTCGAGCAGCGGATCGCGATCCGGGACGTCGCTCATGTCCGAAGCTTCCGCTTCGCTGCGCGCACCCGTCAAGGAATCAGCGATGTGCGCTCCTCTGCCACTCGGGCGGCGAGCTCGCGCTCCGGTGTCGCCGCGGGAACGCCCGTCTCGTCCAGCGAGGGCCGATGCGCGCGAGCCTCCCAGGCGCGGAAGAGCAGCATCCCCGCCGCCATCGCCGGGACGAACCAGAGCGCGTCGCGCACGCCCACGCCCGCGGCCGTCAGCGACGGGCCAGGGCAGAAGCCGGACAGTCCCCAGCCCAGACCGAAGAGGGCGGAGCCGGCGACGAGGCGGCCGTCCACGCGCAGCGTGGGAAGCGACGCGAATTGCCCGGCCAGAACAGGCGCCGCACGCCGGCGGACGAGGACCTGGACCGGAATCATCACGGCCAAAGCGCCGCACATCACCACCGCCAGCGTCGGATCGAAGGCCCCGGTGAAATCGAGAAAGCCGAGGATCTTCTCCGGCCGCACCATCCCGGAGAGGGCCAGGCCGGCCCCGAACAGCGCCCCGCAGCCCAGCGCTCCCAGCGCGTTCTTCACGGCGCCCCCAGCAGATGGCGGGTGACGAAGACGGTGAGCGCGCCCGCGGCCGTGAAGGTGGCGGTGGCGATCAGCGACCTGGGGCTGAAGCGGCTGACCCCGCAGATCCCGTGGCCGCTGGTGCAGCCGTTGGCGAGGCGGGTGCCGGAGCCCACCAGGAGGCCCGCCGCGACCATGAGGAAAGGAGGGCGCACCAGGTCGAACTGGAACGTCCCCGGCCGCGCCAGCGCCACCGCCGCGGCGCCGGCCACAAGGCCCCCGATGAACAGCGCGCGCCAACCCTTGTCGCCCGGACGGGGCTCGATCAAACCGGCGAAGATCCCGCTGATTCCGGCCACCCGCCCGTTCAGGAGCAAGAGGCCGGCGGCGGCCAGCCCGATGAGGAGGCCGCCCGCGAGCGGCAGGAGGAAGCTCATGCGCCAAGCCTAACAGGGCGCCCGGGGCGCCGGAGGGCAATCTTGACACCTGCTCGATCCCCGGCGGACAAACGGGCAGGGGGACCCGATGGCAAAATATGCGTCGAGCGACGATGGGAATGTCGTCGACGACACTGCACGCGCGCCTGGAAGGGGCCCAGCCGGCCTGGAAATACGTCGATCAGGTCCTGGTGCGGCCCCAGAGCGACGCGAACCGGATCGTCGGGCCGGCGCCGGCGCCGGGGAAGGACGTCACCCAGGCGCTCCAGGCCGTGGGCAACCCCACGGAGGAGCGCTGGCCCTCGGGGGAATGGGTCTACGCGCGCAACCCCTGGAGCCTGTGCGCCTTCGAGGGGAAGATCTTCCTGGGCAGCGGCAACAGCAACAACCCGCCGCCCGCCGCCAATGCCGGGCCGGTGGATCTCTGGGCCCTCGACCCCAGGACCGGGAAGTTCGCGAGGGAGTTCGAGGTGCCCGACGAGCAGGTGGACGTGATGCGCGTCCTCTCCGACGGGCTGTGGATTCCCGGCCACGACTCCAAGGTCATCGCCCGCGACGACCAGAGGGTGAAGGGAGAGAGCAAGCTGCAGCACCTGGCCCGGCTGATCAAGACGGCGGTGGGCTTCCCCTCCGACTGGGCCTTGGGCAACGCCCACCACAAGGACGGGGCGAAGTGGGAGACGCACCGATCCATCCCCAACGGGATCCACGTCTACGACCTGATCGAGTTCGGGGGCGACCTGTTCGCGGCCGTCGCCACGGTGGCGGGCGGGATGGTGGCGCGCTCGAAGGACCGGGGCCGCACCTGGAAGGAGATGCTCACCAAGCCCTTCCCCTTCAGCCGCACCCGCACCTTCTTCCTGCTCGACGATGACCAGGGCCCGCGGCTCTACGCCAGCACCAACGGCGGGCGGATCTACCGCTTCCAGGGAGACGACTTCGCCGAGATGAAGGTGCGCTTCTTCCCCGGCCTCACCGACCTGAAGGAGGTGTTCGCCGCCCGGCCCACCTCCTTCCGCTCCCAGGTGGCCTTCATCGGCGCGCGCAAGATCATCGACCACGACTGGGCGCCCCTGGGCCTCTTCGCGGCCGCCCAGCCCGACGCGGCGCGGGCCTTGCCCCTGCCCGAAGGAGCCCTGCCGCGCGATCTGCTGGTCCACGACGACGCCCTCTACGCGCTCGCCTCCACCCAGCCCTCGCCCCGCAGCACCCGGGTACACGTCTTCGCCACCCGGGATCTGGAGTCCTTCGAGGAGGTCTGCTCCTTCGAGGCGGAGACCTTCGCCCGCTCCTTCGAGATGCTGGGAGGAGATTTCTACTTCGGCATGGGCTGCGACCCCGAACTCTTGCAGCGCCAGACCGGGCAGATCCTCAAGCTGCCGGCCTCGGCTCTCTAGAGCAGATCGAGGATGGCGCGCGCGGCCACGAACACCGCCGCCGCCACCACCGCCGCCGCCGGGATGGTGAGCACCCAGGCCCAGACGATGCGGCCTGCCACTCCCCAGCGCACCGCCCGGGTCCCCTTGGTGGCCCCCACGCCCACGATGGCGCCGGTGATGGTGTGGGTGGTGGAGACCGGGATGCCCAGCCGGGAGATGGCGAGGATGGTCACGCCGCCGCCGGTCTCCGCGGAGAACCCGCCGATGGGCTGCAGCTTGGTGAGGTTGTGGCCCATGGTGCGGACGATGCGCCAGCCGCCCAGGGCGGTGCCCAGCCCGATGGCCGCGTGGCAGATGAGGATCACCCAGAAGGGGATGTGGAAGGGGCGGTTGGCCCAGACCGTGCCGTAGAGGATCACGGCGATGATGCCCATGGTCTTCTGCGCGTCGTTGGTGCCGTGGCTGTAGGAGAAGATCCCGGAGGAGACGAGCTGCAGGCGCCGGAACCAGCGGTCCACCTGCAGCGGCGCGCGCCGGCGCACGATCCAGGTGGTGGCGATCATCATCCCCGTGCCCAGCGCCATGCCGATCAGCGGCGAGAGCACGATGAAGATGGCGATCTTGACGATC
>DATKAG010000523.1:0-7786 GCA_035498355.1 Myxococcales bacterium
TCATCCAGGGGGCCATTCGCGATCACCAGCTGAACGTGGAGGTGGAGGACGACGGCGAGGGATTCGACGAGCGCGCCTTCGCCACCCCCGACCGGGCGGGCCACGGCTGGGGCCTTCTGGGAATGCGCGAGCGGGTGGAGATGCTGGGGGGCCGCCTGGAGATCCACTCCGCCCCGGGCAAGGGGACACATCTCATGTTGAGCGTGCCGGTATCTTGAGGAGCGCCATGGACCGCATCCGCGTGCTGATCGCAGACGATCACGGAATCCTCCGCGAAGGGATCCGCGCGCTGCTCGCCGGCGTCCCGGACATCGAGGTGGTGGGCGAGGCGGCGGACGGGCGGGCGGCGGTGGATCTGACCCGGAAGCTCGATCCCGACGTGGTGCTGATGGACATCGCCATGCCCGGGCTGGGCGGGCTGGAGGCCACCCTGCAGATCCGCCACGACCAGCCCCGCACCCGGGTGCTGGTGCTCACCCAGTACGGCGACCGCGAGTACGTGCGCCGCTTCCTCAAGGCGGGCGCCGCGGGCTTCGTGCTGAAGAAGGCGGCCGGCTCCGGGCTGGCCGACGCCATCCGCGCGGCCGCCGCCGGCGGCCTGGTCCTCGACCCGGAGGTGGCGCGCTACGCACTCGAGGACGTGCGCAAGCCGCAGGACCCGGGCGACGCCTACGAGGAGCTCACCGACCGCGAGAAGCAGGTCCTCAAGCTGGTGGCGGAGGGCCACAGCAACAAGGAAGTGGCGGACATCCTGGGCATCACGGTGAAGACCGCGATGTCCCACCGCGAGCACGTGATGCTCAAGCTCGACGTGCACAACCGCACCGAGCTGGTCCGTTTCGCCCTGGAGCGCGGGGTGTTGCCGCCCTCGGGCGCCTGATCCCCTCCGGCTCGGGAATCCCTCCCCTCCTCTCTCGGGAATCAAACTCCACCGATCGGGAATTCCTCCCGATGTGCGCCGGCTTCCCTGCGCGTACCCTGTGCTCGCAAGGGAAAAGGAGGGCGCCATGAAGCGCTACACGGGTGGAACCGAAGTGCGGGGCGGCTACTACTGGCACGTGGGGACCTGGGAGATCGCCACCGTCAAGGGGGAGACGGGGACCCTGCCGGGCGGGCCTGCGGACAAGTACCTGCACGCCCCGCTGCCGCTGCTCTTCGTCGCCGCGCCGGTGATGGGGGCGGCGTTCGCCATCTTCCTGCCCTTCATCGGCTTCGCCATGCCGGTCTACGCCATCGGGCGAGGGATCTTCGGCCGGAAGGCGCCGGCCAAGGAGGCGGAAACCGGGACCGTCCGCGTCTGAAGGGCGCCGGGAGCGCGAAAGGGCTGCGTGCGAAGGTCGTGCGCGGGCCCTTCTCGCAGGCGCAGGGGCTGCGGAGTGCGGCCCGGCCGCCACAGGGGGCCGCTCCCGGTGCGTGCCTTGCACCGAAGAGGGGGTGGAAAGGAGGGCGTCATGAAGGTTCGCGAAGTGATGGTTCCCAAGGTGATTACCTGTGACCAGCGGGCCGCGCTGGCGGAAGCGGTCAAGCTGATGTGGGAGCACGACATCGGCTTCCTCCCGGTGGTGTCCGCCGAGACCGGCGCCCTTTTGGGCGTGATCACCGACCGCGACGCTTGCATGGCCGCCTGGTTCCAGGGCAAGCCCCTTTGGGACATCCCGGTGGGCAGCGCGATGTCGATGCGGGTGGCGAGCGTCTCCGCCGAGGCCGAGGTGGACGAGGCGGAGCTGATCATGAGCGAGTTCCAGGTGCACCGCCTGCCGGTGCTGGACGAGGCGGGCAAGCTGGTCGGGGTGATCTCCCTCAACGACCTGGCCCACCGCGCGGTGCGCGACGCCGACGCCGAGTTGGAGGAGGAGGTCGCTCTCACCCTGGGCACCGTTTCGCAGCCCCGGGAATCGAACTGAGGCCATGAAACCGCGGATCCTCGTCGCCTACGACTTCTCCCCCGCGGCGCAGAGCGCCCTGGCCTGGGCGCTGGACCTGCACCACAGCGCCGGCGGGGACCCGGTGCACGTGCTGCACGTGATCAACCCCGTGCCCGCGGTGGCGATGCCGGAGATGACCACCTGGCCCGCGCTTTCCGAGGCGGAGATGGCGGCCCTCGCCCGGCAGCTGGAGAGCGACGTGCGCGAGCGCTCCGCGGACGCGGTGGCGGAGGTGGTCCGCGCGCCCTGGATCGCCTCCGCCATCCTGGAGGCCGCCCGCCGCCTGAAGGCCGACCTGATCGTGATGGGGACGCACGCGCGCAAGGGCGTCTCCCGGCTGATGCTGGGCAGCGCGGCCGAGTACGTGGTGCGGCATGCGGAGTGCCCGGTGGTGACGCTGCACTCGCCCCCGGACAAGGCCCCCTCCCTCTGATCCTCCGATCGGCCGCCCGGCCTGTCGGCGAGCGGACCCTTCTCGCTGGCCGTTTGTGTATAAGCTGACGGCGGAGAGAGGGAGGCATCGCTACATTTCCGGCCGTCGATGGAAAGTGGGCCGGTGAGCGACGACCTGCAGGCGCTGCTTGCGTCGGCGGAGCTGCGCGCTGTCACCGACAGCGTTCGCGATTACGCCATCTTCCTGCTCGACCGCAAGGGAACGGTGCTCACCTGGAACCCCGGCGCCCGCCGGATCAAGGGCTACACCGGCCCGGAGATCATCGGGCAGAGCTTCACCCGTTTCTACACCAGCGAGGACCAGGCGAGAGGCCGCCCGTTCGAGCTGCTGGAGGAGGCGGCCCGGGAAGGCCGCGCCGAGGAGGAGAACTGGCGGGTGCGCAGCGACGGGACGCGGTTCTGGGCGGACGTGGTGATCTCCGCCATCCGCGGGCCGGCGGGATCGGTGCGCGGATTCGTCAAGGTGACGCGCGATCTCACCGACCGGCTGCGCGCCGAGGAACAGATGCAGCAGCGCGCCCGGCAGCAGTCGGTGCTGGCCGAGCTGGGCTTGCACGCCCTGCGCACGCCGGAGATTGGCCCGGTGATGGAGGAGGCCAGCCGGGTCCTGCGGCAGACGCTGGGAGTCGGGGAAGTGCGCATGGTCCTCGCCGGGGAGGAGGTACCCGAAGGGCTGGTCACCGTCTCCATCTCCGGGGAGAAGGACGCCCCTCCCTACGGGCAGCTGGCGGTTTCCGGCACGTTCGGCGCCAACGAGACGAGCTTCCTCCAGGCGGTGGCCAACGTCATCGCCGCGGCGGTGGGCCGCTCGCGGATGGAGGAGAAGTTGCGCACGGCCGAGAGCGAGGCGGTGGAGGAGCGGGAGAAGACCACTTTGGCCAACCAGGCCCTGCGCGAGCGCGACGAGTTCATCTCGGTGGCGGCCCACGAGCTGCGCACGCCCGTCACCGCCCTGCAGCTCAGGCTGCAGAGCCTGGAGCGGGTGATCAAGCGGGAGTCGAACTCGGATCGCCTGGGGGGAGCGATCCGCCAGACCGAGCGGCTGGCCCGCCTCGTCGACCGGCTGCTGGATGTCTCCCACCTCGCCCGGGAGCGCCTGGAGATGTCGCGGGAGAGGTTCGACCTGGCGGCGCTGGTCCGGGAGGTGGCCGACGACTTCCGCGAGTCCGCCGCCCAGGCCCAGACGCCTCTGGAGGTGGAGATCGGCGGCCCGGTGGAGGGCTCCTGGGACCGCCTGCGCATCGAGCAGGTGCTGGTGAACATCCTCTCCAACGCCCTGAAGTACGGCGCGGGAAAGCCCATCTCCCTCAGGCTTTCCAGCGACTCCGAGCGGGCGCGGGTGACCGTGGCCGACCGCGGCATCGGCATCGCCCCCGACGACGCCGGCCGGCTCTTCGGCAAGTTCCAGCGCGTCGCCTCCATCCGCCACTACGGCGGCATGGGGCTGGGCCTCTACATCACCCGGCACATCGTGGAAGCGCACGGCGGGACCATCAGCGTGGAGAGCGAGCCCGGACGGGGCTCGACCTTCCTCGTCGAGCTGCCCCGCCATCCGGCCGAGGCGGTCTCGCGGGCCGGGAGCGCCACCGCATGAGCGCCGGATCCAGCCGGGGGACCGTCCTGGTGGTGGAGGACGACAACGACATCCGGGAAGCCATCGCCGAGATCCTGGAGGACGGCGAGTACCGGGCCCTGCGGGCGGCCAACGGGGAGATCGCCCTCGAGAAGCTGCGGGGCGAGGCCTCCCCGCCCTGCCTCATCCTCCTCGACATGATGATGCCGGTGATGGACGGCCGCGAGTTCCGCGCCCGCCAGCAGGAGGACGAGTCCCTGAGGAAGATCCCCGTGATCGTGCTCAGCGCCCACGCCGACGCGGCCCGCACCGCCTGCCAGATGCAGGTGGCCGGATATCTCAAGAAGCCCCTCGATCTCCCCGAGCTCTTGCGGACGGTCGAGCACTACTGCAAGCGGGAGTAGCCGCTCCTGCGCCAGGGCGCGGGACCGCGGCTACCGCGGCGGAGGAGGAACCGGGTCCGGCGGCTGCGGGGGCCGCTCGGGAACGCGCACCACGTGCACGCTGCAGTGCGCGTTCGCGGTCACCCCGGAAGCCACCGAGCGCATCCAGGCCAGGGGCTGCTGGCGGGGCCGGGGCGCCCCCAGCACGATCAGGTCCACCTGGTTGCGCCGGGCGAACTCTACCAGGGCCGAGGCAGCGTCGCCGGCGACGACCACGTGCAGGGAGAGGCGCTGCAAGGGCAGCCCCAGGGGCGCCGTCCAGCTGCGCAGCCGGGTCATGTGCTCGACGTGCAGCGCCGACTCGCCCTCCGCCCCGCTGCCGCCCAGCGGCGGGGCGGACACCACCGAGACGCAGACCAGCCGGTACTCGTCGGAGAGCGAGAGCATGTTGCGGGTGGCCTGGAGGATGGCGGGCTGCCGCTCGTCCTCGGCGTGGGTGGTGTCGACCGCCACCATGATCACCGGCGCCGCGTGGAGGGCCGGCTTCACCTGGGGCGGCGGGGCCAGGGGCTTGACGTGCGCCTGCCACCAGCGCCGGCCGCGGGTGAGCAAACCGCCGGTGCGCAGGCGGCGCGCGCGCTCGGTGAGCACCACTTGCTGCGGGTTGCGCAGGTCGAAGGCGACGTGCGCGGCCGAGCGGTAGCGGTTCTCCGCCTGCGGCTCCAGGCAGCGGAGGATCACCTCCTGCAGCGCGGGGGTGACCCCCGGCTCGAGGAGGGAGGGCGGGTCGGGATCGTCCCAGAGCCTCTGCCGCAGGCCGCCCCTGGAGTTGGGCATCCCGAAGGGCAGCTCGCCGGTGGCCATCTCGTAGAGGATCACTCCCAGGGAGAAGATGTCGCTGCGCGGATCTCCGCGCACCCCCAGGATCTGCTCCGGGGAGAGGTAGGGCACGGACCCCGCGGAGAACCGCTCCTCCTCCGCGAAGAGGTCGGGGAAGCGGGCGTGCCAGGCGAACCCGAAATCGATCAGCACCGCCTCGCCGTCCGGGCGGAGGATCACGTTGTCCGGCTTCAGGTCGCAGTGCACCGCCTCCTGGCGGTGCAGGCTGTGCAGCGCCTCCGCCACCGCCGCCCCGATGGCCGCCACCTTCGCGGCCGGCATGGGCGCTTCCTCCAGGCACGACTCCAGGCTGCGGCCCTGGACCTGTTCCAGCACCAGGTAGGGCATGCGGGAAAGATCGCCGGCGGCGACGAAGCGGGGGACGTGGCTGCCGGAGAGCGCGGGCAGGATCATCGCCTCCGTCTCGTAGCTGAGCAGGCTCTCCGCCGGCTCGCCCGTCTGGAAGCGGGGGACCTTCATCAGGAGGGGAAAGGGCGTGTTCCGGCCGGTAACCCGGTAGAGGATGCCCTGGGCGCCGATGTGGATCGGCTCCCAGACGAGGAAGTCGTCCACCTGCTCCCCGGGGCTGAGCCGCTCCACGGCGGTGCTCAGAGGGGTCACGGCCAGGCGCTCCAGCGGAAGAGATCGGGGAGCCCGGCCGCGCGCACCTTGCGGGCCGCCGCCAGGTGGTCGTAGGGCACGCGGTGGAAGGTGAGCCGCTCCTTGCCGGGATCGAAGAGGGCGTAGGCGGCGGCCGGGTTGCGCTCGCGGGGCTGCCCGACCGAGCCGGCGACCGCCACCCAGCGGCGGGCCTTTCGCACCGGGATGGAGACGCCGGGAACCGGGTTGAAGGCCGTCATCCTCCCCCGGGTCGCCTCGAAGAAGAGCGTCTGTCTGTGCACGTGGCCGCAGAAGGTCCAGGGCACCCCCGCCGCCTCCGCGCTCTTCTTCGCCAGGGCCGGGGTGTCCACGTACTCCCAGCGCTGCGGGACCGCCGCCGAGGCGTGGACGAAGAACAGGTCCTTCTCCCGCGCTTGCAGGGGGAGCGAGGCCAGCCAGGCGATCGCCTCCGCGTCCAGCACCGAGCGGGTCCAGCGCACGGCGTCCAGCGCGCCCTCGCTGCTCACCCCCGAGGAGCGGGCCACCGCCGCGTCGTGGTTCCCCTGCACCACCACCGCCCCCCGCGCCGCGTGGCGCCGGATGATCCCGATCACCGCCGCGGGATCCGCGCCGTACCCCACCAGGTCGCCGAGGAAGACGTGCCGGGTGGCCCCCGCCGCCTCGGCGTGGGCCAGGCAGGCCTCCAGCGCCTCGAGGTTGGCGTGGATGTCGGAGAGGAGCGCGAGCAGCAAGGCTGTTCTTCCCGGGCGGCGCGAGCGCCTTTGGACCCGCGGATCCCTTGGGATTCTATGCCGCAGGTCCCCGCCGTGCCACGTGTGCTACCTTGTGCGCGGCAACTCGTCCGCGCAGCGCCGCGACGGAGGTGGGCCATGCGCGCAGGTCTCGCGGGATTCGCCCGATCGGGAAAGACCACGCTCTTCAACGCCCTCACCGGCCTGAAGCGGGGGCCGGAGGCCAAGCTCCACCTCGGCTCCATCAAGGTGCCCGACCCGCGGCTGGACCGGCTGAGCGCCATGTTCAAGCCGAAGAAGACCACGCACGCGGAGGTGCTGCTCGCCGACCTGCCCGGGCCGCGCAACAAGGGCGCCTCGCTCGATCCGGACGCCTTGCAGGCCCTGCGGGAGGTGGAAGCGCTCTGCCTGGTCTTGCGCGCCTTCGAGCCGGACGCCGACCCGGTGCGCGATCTGCGCGACTACGACGCCGAGTTGATCCTCTCCGACCTGCAGGTGGTGGAGAAGCGCTTGCACCGGCTGCGGCAGGAGCGCAACTCGGGCGGGGAGATGCAGGAGCTGCAGCGGGTGGCCAAGCACCTGGAGGCGGGCGCGCCTCTGCGCACCCTGACCATGAGCGAGGCGGAGGAGCAGGCCCTGACCCACTTCGGCTTCCTCTCCCGCAAGCCGCTCCTGATCGTGGTGAACGTCCCGGAGGCGGACGCGGCCCGGCCGGTGCCGGAGGCGGTGCAGGACGCGGCCGCGAGCCTGGGCGCGGAGGCCATCGCCCTCTCCGCCGAGGTGGAGGCGGAGATCGCCGAGCTGCCGGCCGCGGAGCAGCCGGACTACCTCGCCTCGCTGGGGCTGCAGGAACCGGCCCGGGCCCGCTTCCTCCGCTCGGTGCACGCGCTGCTCCACCAGATCCCCTTCTTCACCGTGGGCGAGGACGAGGTGCGCGCCTGGACCATCCGCCGCGGCGACCGGGCGGCGCGGGCGGCGGGGAAGATCCACTCCGACCTGGAGAAGAGCTTCGTCCGGGCGGAGGTGATGCACTACGACGACTTCATCGCCGCCGGCAGCGAGCACCGCGCCCGGGAGACGGGCAAGCTGCGGCTGGAAGGCAAGGACTACGTGGTGCAGGACGGCGACATCCTGCACATCCGGGCGGGCGGGGCGAAGCGCTGAACCGCGGCTTTGCAGAGTGAAGCCGAGACTCCTGCACATCCAGGGCAGCACCCCGAT
>DATKAG010000524.1:0-2873 GCA_035498355.1 Myxococcales bacterium
AAGCCCGCCAGGTAGGCGCGCCCCAGCCCTTCCTTGCGCACGCGGTGCAGCACGCGGACCCGCGGGTCCTCCTTCGCCAGGGCGTCTGCCAGCTCGCCCGTGCCGTCCGGCGAATTGTCGTCCACCACCAGCACGTCGAGGAGCGGCGACGCCGCCAGGATGGCGGGCACGATCCGGGGCAGGTTCTCCCGCTCGTCGTAGGTGGGAAGGACCACGCAGGCCCGGTTCTCGTTCATGCGCCCTCCAGGAGCGCCAGCACCTCTTCCGCCGCCCGGCGCGCGGCCCCCGGCGATCCGGGAGGCGCCAGCTCCGCGCGGATGGCCCGCAGCGCTTCCACCTGCGCCCCGCGCTCGGCGCCGGGAGCGAGCAGAGGCTCCGCCGCCGCCGCGATCCGCTCCGGGGTGCAGCGGGCCTGCAGGATCTCCGGCACCACCGCGCGGCCGGCGAGCAGGTTGACCAGCGAGAGGAACTTCACCCGCACCAGCAGCCTCCCGATCAGCCAGTTGAGCCAGCTCGTGCGATACACCACCACCAGGGGCGTGAGCGCCAGCGCCGCCTCCAGGGCGGCGGTTCCGCTGGTGACGATGGCCGCCTCCGCCTGCGCCAGCACCTCCGGCGCCCGGCCCTCCACCATCTCCACGTCCGCCGCCTCGCCCAGGAGCGCCCGGTCGACGGTGGGCGCCACCGGCACCACCAGCCGCAGCCCGGGATGGCGCGCCTTGAGGAGGCGGGCGGCCGCGAGCATGGGAGGCCAGATGCGGCGGATCTCCTGCGCGCGGGAGCCGGGCAAGAGGGCCAGCGCGGGCGAGGCGCCCTTGTCCGGAAGCGCCAGGGCGCCGCGATGGGCATCGGCCAGCGGGTTGCCCACGTAGACGGCGGGCACCCTGTGCTCCGCGTAGAAGCGGGCCTCGAAGGGAAGGATCACCAGCATCCGCGCCACGTCGCGCGCGATCTGCCGCACCCGGTACCTTCGCCACGCCCACACGCTGGGCCCGATGAAGTACGCCACCGGGATGCGCAGCTCGCGCAGCCGCTTCGCCAGGCGCAGGTTGAAGTCAGGGCTGTCGATGAGCAGCGCCGCGCGCGGGCGCCGGTCGCGCGCCGCGTCTCGCAAGGTATCCATGGATTCGAGCAGCCGGGGCAGCGCCGGGAGCACCTCCACGATCCCCATCACCGAGTGATCCTCCGCCCGGATCAGCGCCTCGAATCCCTCCGCCCGCATCCGCGGCCCGCCCGCGCCGAAGGCCCGCAAGCCCGGGCGCAGGGCTCTCAACTCCCGCAGCACCGCCGCGCCGTGCAGATCCGCCGAAGCCTCCAGCGCCACCACCAATAGATCGGGAGTCACGAGAGCTGCTCGAGCTCGACCCGGGGGCCGTCCTTCGCCAGCGCCTCCCGCACCAGGCCCACCAGCCGGAGCGCGTCCTGCGGCGGCTGTCCGCGCGACCGGATGACGATCAGCGCCTGCCCGGGGCGGGCCCAGGGGTAGAGCTCGCGCATCTTGCCGTCGAGGATGAAGCTGGCGTAGGCGTTCAGCTTCTCCTGCAGCAGCCAGACGGCCTTGGGCAACAGCCACTCGCCGCGGTCGACGTCGAGGTAGAGGCGGAGATCGCGCTCGCCGGCGTCCTTGCGGATCTCGTCGATCTCCGCCGTGGTGGCGAGCATCAGATTCCTTCGACCGCGATGCCGGCGCGATCGGCCTTCTCCGCCAGCTCGGCGCGGTCCAGGGCCAGCGTGGTCTTCGCCTCCACCGCCAGGGCGGCGCAGCCTGCCGCGGCGCAGGCCTCCACCGTGCGCGGCCCGATGGCGGGAACGTCGAAGCGCTCGTCCTGGTGCGGCTTGCGCGCCTTCACCACCACCGCACCCTTTCCCAGCGCCCCGCCCCGGGCGATGCAGGCGTCGGTGCCCTCCGCCGCCTCCACCGCCAGCACCACGCCCCGCTTCACCACCACCGTCTGCCCGATGTCCGCCTGGCCCACCGCCCGCGCCGCCTCGAGCCCGGTGCTCGCATCGGCGCGCTGCTCCGCGCTCATCGCCCGCCGCCCCAGGGGCCCGTGCGAGATCAGGAGCTCGGGGACCAGCGGCAACGGCGAGACGATGCGCACGCCCTCCTCTTCCAGGACCCAGGCGATGGCCCGCAAGGCCGCGTCGTCGCCGAAGGTGCGCAGCCGGGCCAGCGCCCGCAGGCCCAGCCAGTCGGGGCGGATGTCGAACACGGAAGGCTTGCGGATCCCCCCGCAGAGCACCGCCTCGCGCACCCCCGCGCCCCGCAGCACCTCGGCGATCCGCCCCAGTTGCCCCAGCTTCACCCAGGCCAGGGCAGGGAGGGACGGGTCGGTCTCACCCTCGTGCGCCACCGCCACCACCTCGCGGCCCGAGCGCCGGGCCGCCTCGGCGAAGAGAAGGGGAAAGCGCCCCGATCCGGCGATGAGCCCGATCGGCGCCCCGCTCACCGCGCGATGCCCCGCTGCGCGTTCTCCAGGAAGGCGACGAAGTGATCGATCTCCGCGTGCCCGCCGTACTCGGCCTTCACGTGGGCCACCGCCTCGCGCAGCCCCATCTTGCTGCGGAAGATGACCTTGTACGCCCCCTTCACCCGCGCCTGGGCGTGCTCGTCGAAGTGCGCGCGGGTGAGGCCCACGGCGTTGATCCCCACCACCTCGGCGCGGTCGCCCTGCACGGTGACGTAGGGCGGGACGTCCTGGGTGACCATGGCCCCGCCGCTGACGAACGCCAGCCGGCCGATGCGGGTGAACTGGTGCACCGCCGAGAGCCCGCCGAAGATCACGTGGTCCTCGACGTTCACGTGCCCGGCCAGGGCCACCGAGTTGGCGAGGATGCAGCCGTCGCCCAGTTGCACGTCGTGGGCCACGTGG
>DATKAG010000525.1:0-15363 GCA_035498355.1 Myxococcales bacterium
GACGTTCGAAAGCTATGTGGGGCACACCCGCCCAGGCGTCGCCCTCGCGGGTCGTTTCTAGGCGCGACCCACCGCCGAGCGCCAGCGGGCCAGGTGTGCCTCCCGCGCCTCCGGCTTCATCTTCGGCTTGAACTGCTTTCCCGGGCGCCAGGCGCTGCGCAGCTCCTTCAGCCCCGCCCACATCCCGGTGCCCAGCCCGGCCAGGAAAGCCGCCCCCAGAGCGGTGGTCTCGATCATGCGCGGCCGCTCGATCGGGGTCTGCAGCAGGTCGGCCTGGAACTGCATGAGCAGATCGTTCGCCGAGGCTCCGCCGTCGACCCGGAACATGGGCATGGGCTTGCCGATGTCCTGCGCCATCGCCTGGGCGAGATCGTGGATCTCGAAGGCGATGCCCTCCAGCGCCGCCCGGGCGATGTGCGCGGAGGTGACCCCCCGGTCGATCCCGCAGATGAGCCCGCGCGCTTCCTGGCGCCAGTGGGGAGCGCCCAGGCCGGCCAGGGCGGGGACGAACACCACCCCGCCCGAGTCCGGCACGGAGGCGGCCAGCTTCTCCACCTCCGCCGATTTCCCGATCAGCCCCAGCCCGTCCCGGAGCCATTGCACCACCGCCCCGGCGGTGAACGCGCTTCCCTCCAGGGCGTAGGCGACCTCGTCGCCCACCTGCCAGGCGACGGTGCCGAGCAGGCCGTGCTTCGAGGTCACCTTCCGCGGTCCGGCGTTCATCAGGAGGAAGGCGCCGGTCCCGTAGGTGCACTTCGCCTCCCCTTCCTCGAAGCACGCCTGCCCCACCAGGGCGCTCTGCTGGTCGCCGGCGATGCCCGCGATGGGGATCCCGTCGGGGATCCCGCGCACCCCCTTGGTGGCGCCGAAGACGCCCGCGGAGGGACGGATGGCCGGCAGCACCGCCCGCGGCACGTCGAAGAGCGCGAGCAGCTCGTTGTCCCAGGCGCGCTTCTCCAGGTCCATGAAGAGCGTCCGGGAGGCATTGGTGACGTCGGTCGCGTGCGCCGCGCCGCCGGTCAGCTTCCAGAGCAGGGCCGTGTCGATGGTCCCGAAGCAGAGGTCGCCGTTCTCCGCCCGCGCCTGCGCGCCGCGCACGTGGTCGAGCAGCCAGCGGACCTTGGTCCCGCTGAAGTACGCGTCGAGGACCAGCCCGGTCTTCTCCCGGATCCAGGGCTCCTTTCCTTTCCCCTTCAGCTCGTTGCACAGGTCCGCCGTGCGCCGGTCCTGCCAGACGATGGCGTTGTGGATGGGGCGCCCGGAATGCCGGTCCCAGAGCAGGGTGGTCTCGCGCTGGTTGGTGATCCCGATCGCCTGCAGCTCGGCGGGCTTGATCGAGGCCTGCCGCATCGCCGTGGCGATCGCCTTCAGGGTGGCGGTCCAGATGTCGTCGAGGTCGTGCTCCACCCATCCCGGCTTGGGGAAGATCTGGCGGAACTCGACGTTCGCCTTGCCCTTCACGGTCAACCGCTGGTCGAGGATCAGCGCGGTGCTGCCGGTGGTGCCCTGATCGATCGCGAGAACGTACCTGGCCATCAAGCGACTCCCTGGAAGAACGAGACGACAGCGCGGCAGACGTCCTGGGACTCGGCGTCGAGCGGCAAGACGTGGCCGCTGCGGGGCAGGAGGACCACCTCGATGCGCGAGGAGCCGAGCGTCCGGGACAGGCGGCGGGTGGAGGCGGGGGAGACGGTGCGGTCGAGGGCGCCGTGGAGGAGGAGGGCGGGAGCGCGGACGCGGGGGGCAAGCTCTGCCGCCGCGCGCGAGAGCGCGCGCAACTCGCCCGCCCACTTCAGGGGAATGGCCTCGTACGAGGCGGCCGCCTTCGCCTCCGGCCCCGCCACGGCCAGATCGCGCCCGCCCTTGGAAAGGATGAAGGGCAGCGGGGGGAGGAAGCCGAGCACGTTGGCGAAGAACCAGCTTCCGCCCGCGAACTGGATGGCCGGGGCGAGCAGGGCCACGGCGGCGAACTCCGGCAGCCCCTCGCTGGCGAAGGACCGGGCCGCGAGGTGGATGGCGAGCAGTCCGCCAACCGAGAGCCCGCAAAGGAAGAGGCGGCGGGCGCCGCGCAAAGAGAGCAAGGCCTCCTCCGCCGCCCGCAGGAGATCGGCGCGGGTGACGGAGGCGAGGTCCTCGGGCCTGGTGCCGTGGCCGGGGAGGAGCGGCCCCAAGGCGCGGAAGCCGGCCGCCGCCAGCGCCTCGCCCACCGGGCGCATCTCGGCCGGCGAGCCGGTGAGGCCATGCAAGAGGAGGCACGCGTCCGTTCCCTCGCCCAGCGCGAACGTGTCCCCGGGTCCCGCCATGCGACGCGCGGCAGTAGCAGCTTCGCCGCGCGGCTGCAATCGCTTGCGCCTGCGGGCACCCGGTGGGAGAAGGCGCGCATGGCCGACGACAAGACCGCCCCCGCTTCCCCGGTGCAGATCCAGCTGCAGATCGACGAGCAGACCGCGCAGGGGATGTACGTGAACATGGCGATGCTCAACCACAACGAGACGGAGTTCGTGATCGACTTCATCTACGTGCAGCCGCAGGCCCCCAAGGCGGTGGTGCGGGCGCGGGTGATCAACAGCCCCAAGCACATGAAGCGCCTGTTGCACGCGCTGCAGGACAACGTGGCGAAGTACGAGTCTCAGTTCGGGAGGATCGACGTCTCGGGGCCGGTGCAGCCCACGCTGAGAATGCCGCACTGAACCGGGGTCCCAGAACCGGCCTCCGATCCTGCGACCTCTCCGCCCTCTGCCAGAGTGGGCCCGGCCTGGCACGCGGCGTGCTCTCCCTCCCCCGGGCGCCTCGAGGGCGCAGGGAGGGAAAATGGAGAACCAGCAGCAGGCGGGCGGCGGTGGGCGCGTGCGGCCCTGGGCCGCGTACAACATCGTGGAGCGGGGCGGGAGGCGGTTCTGGAACCGGGTGGGGAGCGCGTTCCACAACCGCGACGGATCGATGAACATCTTCCTCGACTCGCTGCCGCGCGACGGGAAGATCCAGATCCGCGAGGACGACCGCGACCGGGGCGAGCGGCGGGAGCGCGGGGCCCTGGCCGAGGAGTCGGTCGAGGCGCTGGACGCGGCGCCCGCGGAGGCCTAGCCGGCCATGCACGCGGGACTGTGGGCGGCGCTCCTCTGCGCCGCGGCGGATCCGTCCGCCCTGCGGCCGGGCGCTGGCGGTCCGCCGCCTCCGCTGCCGGCTCCCGGTGCGGGGCAGGTGGCGGCCGGGCCGGCGGCGAAGCCGAAGAAGGGGTCGAACAAGCCGCGCCTGACCGGGGTCTTGAACCTGAACCGGGCCACGGAGGCGGAGCTGCGGCTGCTTCCCGGCATCGGCAAGCGGCGGGCGGAGCTGATCGTGGAGCGGCGGGGGAAGAAGCCGTTCGCGAGCGTGGAGGAGGTCGGGCGCATCAAGGGGCTGCGGGCCCTGGTCCAGCGGCTGCGGGCGCGGCTCACCGTGCAGGGGGACACCACCCTGCGGCCCCTCGCTCCTTGACCGGGAGGGGCGGGGGAGGTATTCGGCGCGGGAGATCGAAGTCCGCCGCCGTGGCGCCCCCGGAAGGGGGCCTCGAGGGAAGCCGGTCGAAAGCCGGCGCGGTCCCGCCACTGTAGCCGGGCAGCCGGTCCCAGAAGCCACTCGCGCGGTCGAAGCGGGGAAGGCGGGACGGCGCGCAGCGCGAGGGCGCTGCAGACCCGGGAGCCAGGAAACCTGCCTGGCGGCGCAACAGCGCTTTCACCTCTTCGAGAGAAAGAGGGGAGCCCGTGCCGCCGCTTTCCGCCCTCCGGCGTTACCTCATCCCGTTCGCCCTCGCGGCCGCGCCGCTGGCGCGCGCGCAGGAGGCCGGGGAGCAGGGCGAGACCATCGAGGTCCAGGGCCAGAAGCCCTCGGGGTCGCCGCGGGCGCCGGCAGCCGCCGGCACCGTCGTCGAGGGGGCGCAGTTCGGCGGCGAGATCCGCTCGGTCGGGGAGATGCTGCTGGCGGCTCCCGGCGTCTCGGTGCACGCGATGGGAGGGCCGGGGCAGGCGGCCACGCTCTCCTTGCGCGGGGCCAGCGCGGACCAGTCGGTGGTGCTGCTCGACGGCATTCCCCTGCAGGGCCCCGGAGGCGGCGCGGTCGATCTCTCCACCCTGCCCGCCACGCTCCTGGACAAGATGGTGATCAGCCGCGGCGTGCTGGGCGCCCAGTTCGGGCCGGGGGCCCTGGGCGGCGCGGTCGAACTGGTGCCCCGCTCCGGAAGGGGAACCTGGACGGGCGGGGCCACGGCGTCCATCGGGTCCTTCGGCACGGCACTGCTCGCGGCCGACGCCTCGATGCCGGTGGGACAGGGCAACGCCGTCCTCGCCGTGCAGGGCGACCGGACGGACGGCGACTTCATCTACTCGCGGCAGCTCACCCCGGAGATCCCCGGCTCGCCCTACTACGACTTCACCCGGGAGAACGCGGACGCGACCCGCGGCTCGGCGCTGCTCCGGGTGTCGCAGGAACTGGGCGCAGATCTGGGCGCGGACCTTCTCCTCCAGGGGTCCGCGGGATCGCGCGGGCTCCCCGGCTCCTCCGCCGATCCCACCCCGCTCTCCCGTGAGCTGGACCAGGGCGGCGTCGCCGGCCTGCGCCTGCGCGGGGCCGCGGGAGACCTGGGCTGGTCGCTGCGCGGGTCCGGGACCCTCGATCACATCGAGCTGCGCGGGGTGAGCGCCATCGGCGACTGCCAGGACGGCGCGCCCGACTGCCCGCGCGAGGACCAGCGCTCCTCCTCCTTGCGCGGCGAGGGAGAGCTCCGGTTCCCGCTGGGCGAGGCGAACGCCTTCGACGTGCTGGCGGGCGCCGGCGCGGAATCGGTGGACGGCGCCGGCACGGGCGAGCACCAGCGCGGCCTGCTCTCCCTGGCGGTGCGGGACGACGTGTCTTTGGGGGCCGGCGTCTCCCTCCATCCCGGGCTGCGCTTCGACCGCATCGGCGCCGAGAGCGGTCTCAGCCCCAGCCTGGGCGTGCGCTGGAACCCTTCCCCTCCCCTCACCCTGCGCGCCGCCTGGGGGCTCTCCTTCCGCGCCCCCACCTTCAGCGAGCTGTACCTCATGCGCGGTGGCGCGGTGGGCAATCCCGAGCTGCTGCCCGAGCGCGCCTGGTCGGTGGACGCCGGCGCCG
Organism: Myxococcales bacterium; assembly: GCA_035498355.1. Classification (GTDB taxonomy): domain Bacteria; phylum Myxococcota; class Myxococcia; order Myxococcales; family 40CM-4-68-19; genus 40CM-4-68-19. The sequence continues at coordinate 5,128 of DATKAG010000525.1, forward strand.
AGTGGCGCGGCTCGCTCCTCACCCTTTCCGCCAGCGCCTTCTGGTCCAGCTACCGCGACCTGATCCTCTACCAGCTCTTCCCCCCGGCCCGGGTGAAGCCCTTCAACGTCGGGGAAGCGCGCATCGCGGGCGTGGAATTGCAGGCCATCGTCCCGCTGCCGGCCGGCTTCCTCGCTTCGCTGTCCTGGAGCTTCCTCGACGCGGTGAACAACAGCGACGGCCACAGCCTCGCCTACCGGCCGCCCCACCGGATCTTCGCCCGCCTCGCCCGCAGGGGAGACTCGGTGGAGGGCTACGGCGAGGTCAGCTACACCTCCTCCTTTCCCCGCAACAACTTCGACACCGCCTTCGTCGGCAGCCAGCTCCTGCTCAACGCGGGCGCCGGCCTGCGCGTCCTGGGCCCGCTCTGGATCGACGTGGAGGCGAAGAACCTCCTCGACAACCGCACCTACGAGGACGTCTTCCAGTACCCGCTGCCCGGCTTCTCCCTCGCCGCCATCGCGCGCGCCCGGATCTGATCCGGAAGGAGGATGTGATGAAGAGACTCGCCCTGCCGTTCGCCCTGCTCCTCGCCTGCGGCGGCCCCTTCCGGGCCCCGCCGCCGGTGGAGAGCATCGCGCTCCCCGCCGGCAGCCAGCTCAAGCCCTACGATTCCTCGCAGCCCGGCAAGGCCCGCCCGCAGGGCCTGGAGCAGGCCGCGGGACGGGTCTACGTCACCCTCTCCAACCAGCGCGACGACTTCAGCAATGCCGGCCCCGGGTTCCTCGCGTACTTCGTTCCCAGCGTGGGAACCGTCAGCCTCATCGACCTGGGCGGCGCCGACAGCCACCAGTGCCAGAACCCGGGCTTCGTGCGCGCCTCCGCCGACGGGCGCCTCCATGTGCCCTGCTCGGGCGACTTCAGCGGCGCTGACGGGGCCCGGGCCATCGTGGAGGTCGATCCGTTGGCCAACATCGTCACCCGCCGCGCCGCCATCCCCGATGGCCGCGTCCCCAACGGGGTGGCCGCCACCGCCAACCGGATCTGGACCGGCGACGCCTTCAGCACCACCGTGTTCGCCTTCGATCGGGCAACCCTCGCCGCCGATCCGGTTGCCCCGGTGCCGGTGGACTGCCCCAAGAGCGTCTTCTCCTACGTGGCCGACGTGATCGCCTTCAAGAACGACCTCTGGGCGCTCTGCGGATCGGACATCAGCGGCGCGCTCTATCGCCTCGATCCGGACACCGGGGCCGTGCGCGGCCAGGTGATCGTCGGGCCCAACCCCACCGAGATGGCCGGCCTCGACGACGGCCGCCTGGTGGTGGTGAACGCGGGCGACAGCACCATCAGCCTGGTGGCGGTCAGTCCCACCCTCTCCGCGCAAAAGGTATTCACGTTCTCCAGCCAGAACGGCGCGCTGCAGGACATCCGCGCGTGGGGCCACATCCTCTTCACCGTGGCCTCGGCCTTCAACACCGCCCAGCGCATCGACCTCGACGCGCAAGGCGGCCCCAAGGTGGTGGGCGAGGCGAGCTTCGGCGCCAACTCGGGCCCCTACAACATCCTGCCCCTGGACGACACCCAGGCCATCGTCTCCAACCGTGGCACCAACACCATCGCCGCCGCCCACTGGGTGACAGGGCAGTGATCCTCCTCCTCGGCCTGCTGCTCGCCGCCGGCCCCCGGCAGCACCTCGGCCCGCCCGCTCCCGCCCAGGTGCGGCGGGTGGTGACGCTCGCCCCGGCGCTCTCCGAGATCGTGCTCTCGCTGGGGGCCCTGGACAGGCTGGTGGGGGTGACCCGCTTCGACGACGACCCGCGCACGAGCGACCTGCCCCGCATCGGCGGATACAACGACCCGCAGCCCGAAGCGGTGCTGGCGGTGAAGCCGGACCTCGCGCTGGCCGAGCCCGCCCCGGCCAATCGCGGCCCGGTGGAGACGCTGGCCCGGCTGGGGATCCCGGTGGAGACCTTCCCCCTCTCCCGGGTAGCCGACATCGAGGACGCCATCTCCGGGATCTCCGCCCTGCTCGGCATGCAGGAGCGGGGCCGCGAGGTGCGGGCCGGGCTGGAAAGGGCGCGGCAAGAGGCCCGGGAGAAGGCGAAAGGGCGGCCGCGCACTCGCGCGCTGTTGGTGTTCGGCCTCGACCCCCTGGTGGTAGCGGGGCCGGACGGCTTCGCGGGCGAGCTCTTGCGGGACGCGGGGGGAGAGAACGCGGCGGGCCCGAACGCGCTACCCTTCTTCCGCCTGAGCGCGGAGGCGGCCGTCCGCGCCGCGCCGGAGGTGATCGTGCTCTGTGGGGTCGAGTCTCCCGGGGGCCGCCCGCCCATCCCCGGCCTTACGAAGACGCGGGTGGCCGTCCTCCGCTCCACCGCCCTGATGCACCCGGGGCCGCGGCTGCCCGAGGCGCTCGCCGACCTGGCCGCGGCGCTCGCCCGATGAGGCGCTCGGCCGCCGCCCGGGCCTCGCTCTCCATCGCCCTCTTGACGCCCGTCGTCCTGGCCGCGGTCGCGGTGGGGCTGGCCGTGGGCGCCGGGGAGCTGTCCTTGAGCGGCGCCCTGCGCGGGCGCGAGCCGGACGCCACGGTCCTCTTCCGCCTGCGCCTGCCGCGCGTGCTCCTCGCCGCCGAGGTGGGTGCCGCGCTTTCGGTCGCGGGCGTCGCCCTCCAGGCGCTCCTGCGCAATCCCCTGGCCGACCCGTTCGTCTTCGGGCTCTCCGGCGGAGCGGCCATCGGCATCGCGGTGGTCACCGTCGCCTCCGGCAGCGCCATCGGCCTGGCCGCCACCTCGGCGGCCTCCTTCCTCGGCGTGCTCCCCGCCCAGCTCGCGGCGGTGGCCGGCGCCATGGCCGCGGCCCTCCTGATCTTCACCCTGGGCCGGGCCCGGGGTCAGCTCGAGCCCGCCCGCGCCCTCCTGGCGGGCATCGTCTTCAACTCCTTCGCCTCCGCCCTGGTGCTCTCGGTGGAGGCGGTGCTGCGCCCCGACCAGATGCAGGCCGTCTCCCTCTGGCTGGCCGGGACCCTGGGCTACGAGGCGATGCCCTTGCTCGCCGGCGCGGGGATCGCGCTGCTCTTGCCGGCGCTGGTCCTCGTCGCCCTGGCCGGCCGCCTGAACCTGCTCTCGCTGGGCGACGAGGGCGCCGCCGCCCTCGGGGTGGACGTGGGCCGCACCCGGCTTCTCGCCTTCTTCGCCGCCAGCGCGGCGGTGGGAATCGCGGTGGCCTTCACCGGGCTGGTGGGATTCGTGGGCCTGATCGTCCCCCACGCCGTGCGGCTGGTGACCGGCCCCGATCACCGGGTGGTGCTTCCCGCCTCCGCCCTGGGCGGCGCCGCCTTCCTCGTCCTCGCCGACGCGCTCGCCCGGGTGCTCTTCCGCGGCCTGGGCGCGGAGCCGCCGGTGGGAGCAGTCACGGCCATCGTCGGCGCCCCCCTCTTCGTGCTCCTGATGCGGAGCCGGGCATGATCCTCCTCGAGGCGCGCGGCCTGCGCTTCCGCCATCCCGGAGCCGCGCGCGAAGCCTTGGCCGGCGCCTCGCTCTCGGTGGCGAGCGGCGAGGTGGTCGCGGCCATCGGCCCCAACGCCGCGGGCAAGAGCACCCTGGCCCGGCTCTGCTGCGGCCTGCTCGCTCCGCAGGAAGGCGTCATCTCCCTGCAGCAGGCGCCCATGTCCCGCCTCGGCCGCCGCGAGCGCGCCCGGCGGGTGGCCTTCCTTCCCCAGAATCCCCCGCACGACCTCTCCTTCACCGCCCGGGAAGTGGCCCTGATGGGGCGCGCGCCGCACCTCGGCCTCTGGTCCCTGGAGGGCCCCCACGACCTGGAGATCGCCCGCTCCGCCCTCGACCAGTTCGACGCGCTCGACCTGGCCGAGCGGCCGGTGTCGCAGCTTTCCGGCGGCGAGCGGCAGCGCGTCTTCCTCGCCCGGGCCTTCGCCCAGGAAGCGGCGCTGCTGGTGCTCGACGAGCCCACCGCGGCGCTCGACCTCTCCCACCAGGTCCTGCTGGTGAACGCCCTGCGCCGCAAGGCGCGCGAGGGAGGCGGAGCGCTGCTGGTCCTCCACGACCTGGCGCTGGCAGGAGCCGCCTGCGATCGCCTGGCGCTGCTCGATCGGGGCCAGGTGGTGGCGGAGGGCACCCCGGCCGAGGTGCTGCGGCCCGAGGTCCTCTCCGCGGTCTACGGAACGCCGGTGGAGGTGGTGGCCAACCCGGTCACCGGCCAGCCGCTGGTGGCCCCGCGCATCAGCCGCTGACCTACTCCAGATACACGGTGAGCCCACCCTCGAAGAACTGGTCGTAGGGCCCTTCCACCCGGCGCCGCCAGACGAGTTGCAGCCCGCCCTTCTCGGTGAGCAGGCCCACTCCCGCCGAGATCCACCAGAGCTTGTTCGTGGTGTCCCAGGTGGCCCCACCGCGCAGGGCGATCGACTCGCCCAGCAGCACCTCGCCGCCCAGGGCCAGCTTGTTCTTCACGTTGCTGGTGTCGGAGAGGTCCGCCTTGTAGTCGAAGGACAGGTGCCAGGTGGTGTCCGTCCCCCAGGCCACTCCGGCGGTCGCCGTCAAAGGGAAGAGCGGGATCTTGTCGGTGGCGATGTTCTGCAGCACCGCGGCCCAGGCGACGTTTCCCTTGCGGGCGAGGAAGCCGATGTCCTGGGCGAACTTCTGCACCAGCCCGTCGGGGGTGTAGAAGCGCAGGTACTTCGTCTCGCCGCCGATGAAGATGCCCGGGCTGACGGAGCCCGAGTACCCCAGCCCCAGGCTCCACCCCTCGCCCCGGCCCGCCGGCTGCCCGCTGGCCCACCTGGACCAGAGCAGCCCGGTGGCCACGGGGCTGGAGGCGGCATCCACCAGGCTGACGAGCACCGCCTGCGCCGGGAAGCGGGAGTCGTACATGCCGTCCAGCTCCGCGTGGTAGCGGCGGTTCTGCGCCAGCCCCGCGGGATTGACGGCCAGCGCGTCATTGCCGGTGGCGATGGCGGAATGGGCCCCGCCCATGGAGGTGGCGCGCGGCGTGTCCACCGAGGAGGGCCAGGGCGACCCGGGATCCTGCACGAGGTTGTCGGCCAGCGCGGCGCCGGCGCAAAGCCACAGGCCCAGGGCGAAACGCATCGGATCCACACTATATCGGCTGGATAGCGTCAGACCCCTTTGCTACCTTGCGCGCTCCATGAAGCAACCCTTGCGCAAGGTCGTCATCCCCGCCGCGGGCCTGGGGACGCGGTTCCTCCCCGCCACCAAGGCGGTCCCCAAGGAGATGCTGCCCATCGTCGACACGCCCACCCTGCAACTGATCGTGGACGAGGCGGTGAAGGCGGGGGCCGACCAGATCGTGGTGGTGAACGGCCGGGGCAAGTCGGCCATCGAGGATCACTTCGACCGCAGCTACGAGCTGGAGGACACGCTCTCTCGCAAGAACAAGTCCGAGCTGTTCGCCCTGGTGCGCAAGATCAGCGAGATGGCGCGACTGATCAGCGTCCGGCAGAAGGAGCCCCTGGGCCTGGGCCACGCCGTGCTGGCGGCCCGGCCGGCGGTGGGCGAGGAGTGGTTCGGGGTCCTGCTCGGCGACGACCTGATCGACTCCGACGTTCCGGCCATCGGGCAGCTCGCCGCGATCTCCCGCAAGACGGGGAAGGCCTGCGTCGCCCTCATGCCGGTGCCCGACGACCAGACCAGCATGTACGGGGTGGCGGCGGGCAAGGCGCTTCCCGACGGGAACATCGCGGTGGAGCAGATCGTCGAGAAGCCGCCGCGGGGGACGGCCCCGTCCAACCTGGCGGTGATCGGCCGCTATCTCTTGCCTCCCGACATCTTCGGCATCCTCGAGCAGGTCAAGCCCGGGGCGGGGGGAGAGATCCAGCTCACCGACGCGCTGGCGGTGCTGGCCCAGCAGGGCCGGCTGATCGGCGTGCGCTTCAAGGGCGAGCGGTACGACGCGGGCGATCGCCTGGGCTACCTGCAGGCCAACGTCGCCTACGCGCTCAAGCGGCCAGACCTGCGCGACGGCCTGCTGGCCTGGCTGCGCAAGGTGGTGCAGTGATGGCCACCCTCCTCGCGCTGCTCCTCGCCTACATCCCTTCGGCGGACTCGCTCCTCAAGCACACCGCGGCGCGCGCCCGGGCGCTGCGCACGCGGGAAGTGACGCTCACCGGCACCCTCTCGGTGAGCGGCGAAGCGCAACGGACCGCGCAGCTCGTGATCCGGTTCCCGCTGCAGTGCCGCTTCGAAGGCGAGGGCGGGCTCTCCCTTTCGGTGAAGGGCACCGCCCAGGCGCCCGAGGGAGTGGCGGAGGGCACCGCCGGCCCGGCGCTGCGTCTCTTGCAGCTCGCCTGCCCGTTCATTGCCTGGCGCGGCGTGCCCGCCGCGGACGCGCCGCAGACGCTGAAGCTCGCGGCCCTGGCCGCGGGCGCCAACCCCGGCGCGGGAACGAGCCTGTCGAGGTTCGACGACCGGGTGGCCTACGTCCTGGGAGCGGGAGCGCGCGATACCGCCGTGCCCCAGCTCTGGATCTACAAGGACTCCTTCGCCCCCGCGCGGCTGATCGCCCAGGGGGGAGCGGACCTGCGCCTGCTGGAGTACGGGAACCCGGCGGCGGCCGAATGGTTCCCCCGGGTGATCGAGCTCTGGACCTCGGGGCACCTGGCAGCGCGCTTCGAGGCGCTGGAAGCCAAGGGCGTCCGCGGCACGCCCCAGCAGGAAGAGGAAGAAGATTCCGACGAGTGAGCTTTATGCCGTCGGGCTGAACGTCCCCGCCCGCGACGGCGTCTTCACCTACCGGATTCCGCCCGGGCTGGGGATGCCTGAGCCGGGGCGGCGGGTGCTGGTGCCGCTGGGGCGCCGCCGGGAGACCGGCATCGTGCTCGGGCCGGGCGAGCCGCAGGCGGAGGTGCGCGACGCTATCCGGGTGCTCGACGAGGCGCCGCTGCTCACGGAGGAGATCGTCGCCTTGGCCCGCTGGGCGGCGGCGCACTACCTCGCGCCCCTGGGCCCCGCACTCAAGGCGGCCATGCCGCCCGGGCTGGACGTCCGCGAGGCGCTGGTGCCCCGGCTCACCGAGGCGGGGCGCCTCTTGCTGGAAGCCGGACAGCTCGACCTGCCCGGGCAGGAGGAGGCGATCCGCAAGGCGCTGCGCCAGGCGGCAGCCGGGGCGAAGCTGCCCAAGGCCCAGGTGGCGGAGCTGAAGCGGCGCGAGCTGCTCACGCTGGAGCGGGAGGAAGCCCGCCCGCGAGTCGCCGAGCAGTTGGTGGAGACCGTGGAGGCCGCTCCCGGAGCCTCGCCGGACGCCTTGCGCCGCGCCCCCCGGCAGGGCGAGGTGCTCGCCTGGCTGCTGGCGCGCGGCGGGCCCGTCCCGGCGGAAGAGGTGACGGCGGCCTTCCCCCGCGCCCGTCCCCACTTGCGCTCGCTGGCCGCGCGCGGGCTGGTGAAGGTCGGACGCGTTCCCGCCGGGCCGGCGAAGCTGGCCGAAGCCCCCTGGGGCGATCAGCGGCACGACCCAACCCGGGCGCAGGCCGCGGCGCTGCAACAGATAGCGGCGGCCATCGACGGGAGAGCGTTCGCCCCCTTCCTTCTCCACGGGGTGACGGGCAGCGGAAAGACCTGGGTGTACCTGGAGGCCATCGCCCATGCCCGGGCCGCGGGTCTGGGGGCCCTGGCGCTGGTGCCGGAGATCGCGCTCACTCCCCAGCTCGCCGGCCGGTTCCGCGCCCGCTTCGGCGACGACGTCGCCGTCCTCCACTCGGGCCTCTCCGATCCGGAGCGCGTCGCGGAGTGGACGCGAGTGCGCGAGGGCCGCGCCGGGATCGTGGTGGGAGCGCGCAGCGCGGTCTGGGCGCCGGTGGCGCGGCTCGGCATCGTGGTGGTGGACGAGGAGCACGAGCCCTCCTACAAACAGGAGGATCGCCTGCGCTACCACGCCCGCGACCTCGCCCAGGTGCGGGCGCAGAAGGCGGGCGCGGTGGCGGTGCTGGGCAGCGCCACCCCATCCCTGGAGAGCTTGCGCCGGGCGCAGGAGGGAAAGCTCAGGCTGCTGCGCCTGCCCGAGAGGGTGGAGTCGCGCCCGTTGCCCGAAGTGCGGGTGGTGAAGCGCAAGGTCTCGGACGAGCTGATCACCCCGGAGCTTCTGGCCGCGCTGCGCGAGGCGCTGGAGGCCGGCGGGCAGGCCATCCTCTTCCTCAACCGCAGGGGTCACACCCGCACGCTGATCTGCGCCAACTGCGGCGCGGCCGTGGGCTGCCCCAACTGCTCGGTGGCGCTGGTGCTCCACCGGGCGGTCAAGGAGCGGCTGCGCTGCCACCTCTGCGGCCACGACGAGGCGCCCCGCCGCGCCTGCGCGGCGTGCTCCGGCACGCGACTGGGGGCCTACGGGGGCGGGACCGAGAAGGTGGAGGAGCAGCTCGAGGCGCTGCTTCCCAAGGCCCGGGTGGCGCGGCTCGACCGGGATGCGGCGGGAGGGCCGGGGCAGGCGGCCGCGGTGCTGGCCCGGTTCGCGCGCCGGGAACTGGACGTGCTGGTCGGCACGCAGATGGTGGCGAAAGGACACGACTTTCCCGGAGTGACCCTGGTGGGCGTGCTGGACGCCGACGGCCCGTTGCACCTGCCCGACTTCCGCGCGGCCGAGAGGTGCGTGCAGCTCCTCACCCAGGTGGCGGGCCGCGCCGGGCGGGGCTTCGCGCCGGGGCGGGTGCTGGTGCAGGCGTTCAAGCCCGACGCCGTCTCGCTCGACTACGACGCCTTCGCCGCCGCCGAGCTGCTCCGCCGCGAGGCGCTCCACTTTCCCCCTTTCACCCGCCTCCTGGCACTGCGCTTCTCGGGCAACGCGGAGGCGCGGGTGCGCGGCGCCGCCGAGCGGGCGGCCGCCGCCGCCCGGCGCCTGGCCGGCTCGGGGGCGGGCCTGGACGTGCTCGGTCCGGCGGCCGCGCCCATCGCCCGCACGCGGGGAAAGTACCGCTGGCAGGTGCTCCTGCGGGCGGCCGGGCATGGTCCGCTGCACCATGCCGCCCGGGCGTTGATGGGCCTTGCGCCCGTGCGGGGCGTGCAGCTGGCCTTCGACGTGGACCCGGTGGCACTGCTCTGAATCGGACGCGGGGCAGCGGAATCCGATTCTGGCGGCCCCCTGCCCCTGTGAATATACTCGCGGGTCCTGCCGCACGCTGGAGGAGCAAGCAAGCATGGCACCGCGCGAGATCCTCATCTGGCCCGATCCCCGCCTGAAGCAGAAGGCCAAGCCCGTGGGCGAGGTGGATGCGAAGATCCGCAAGCTGTGCGACGACCTGGCGGAGACCATGTACGGCGCCAACGGGGTGGGCCTGGCGGCGCCGCAGATCGGCGTGCACCTGAACGTCATCGCCATGGACGTCGATCAGCGGCCGGCGGCGGAGGGCGAGGAGCCCAAGCCCAAGGGCGCGGGGCTCTTCTGGCTGATCGATCCGGTCCTGAAGGTGAAGGACGGCGAGTTCACCTACACCGAGGGCTGCCTCTCCATCCCCGACGAGTACGAGGAAGTGACCCGCTTCGGCCACATCGTGGTGGAGTACACCGACCGCGACGGCAAGCGGAAGGAGAAGGAGGCCAGCAACACCCTGCTCTCCGTCTGCGTGCAGCACGAGATGGATCACCTGCAGGGCAAGCTCTTCGTGGACCACCTGAGCGCGCTCAAGCGCGAGCTGATCCGCCGGCGGATGAAGAAGCTGAAGACGCAGCGCGAGGCCGAGCGCAAGGGCGAGGCCACCGCTCTCTGATCCCGCGCGAGCGGCCTTTCCCTTGCGGCTGAATCCCGGGAACCCGGGAACCGTCCGAGGACTCTGAAGGGAGAGCAACCATGCTCGCGCTCATCGCCACCCTCCTCTGCGCCGCACCGGCAGGGCAGCTTCTCGATCTCCGCGAGGGCACCTTGACCTACACCATCGTGCACAAGCTGCACGAGGTGAAGGGGACCACCCGGAAGGTGGAAGGGCGGGCGCTGGCGCAGCCCGACGGGACGGTGCGGGTGCAGGTGCGGACCAAGGTCGCCACCTTCGACAGCGGGAACTCCAACCGCGACGAGCACATGCGCGAGGTGACCCACGAGGCGGTGCATCCTTACGCCGAGGTGAAGGGCACCATGTCGGGGGTGAAGCTGCCCCTGGACGCGCCGCTGCAGGGCACGCTGCACGCCACCGTCGAGCTGAACGGGGAGAAACACCCGGTGGAGGTGCCGGTGAAGCTCTCGCCCGCGGCCGCGGGGGTGCGGGCGACGTTCTCCTTTCCCATCAGCCTGGACGGCTTCAAGGTG
>DATKAG010000526.1:0-3962 GCA_035498355.1 Myxococcales bacterium
ACCTCGGCGACACGCTCGGCCGCGGACTGGAGCATGGGATGCGCGTCGGTCCGCCGCTGGCTGCCCAGGAGCGCATTGAGGGCGGCGAAGACGATGCCCACGAGCGTCAGGGTCCCGGCCTTGGCCCACAGCCCGTGCGCCGCATGGGCGGCGCAGAACGCGGTCACCAGGCAGAGGACCGCGAGCAGCATCCGGTCCAGGTAGAAGAGCTGCATGGAGTCGAAGAGGCTCTGCTCGGCGGGGCGCGAGGCGATCTCCGCGAGTTGCTTCGCCTGCTTCTCCGTGCCCTGGAACTTGGCCAACAGCTGCCGCACGTGCGTGTCGCGATCGACCTTGCGCGCCAGCGCCTTGTCCGCCGCCCGGGCGAAGGCGCGCGAGATGCGCAGCGCCCGCCGCGCCACCGGGTAGAGCACGCGGAAGACCATCACGAAGTAGTCGGCGGCCACCCGCAGCGGGTTGCCGGCCTTGAGCACCCAGTCCAGGTACTCCTTCAGCCCCCAGGCGTCGACGTCGTCGGCGAAGTCCACCTGCTCGGTGTACCGGTTGACGAAATAGCGCATCATCTTGGAGCTGAGGGGCAGCTCGATCTCCTCGTCGTCCTTGTGGGCGGAGAAGAAGTCGCTCTGCACCGAGTAGTGATCGTGGGCGTGCCCGTGCTCGGCGTAGAAGAATCCCGGCTCCAGGTAGAACCACTCGTGGAACTGGACCAGCCGGTCGACCTTCCGCCTGGGGGCGCCGCTGCGCTCCGCCAGGATCCGGCGCAGCTCTTCCTGGACCGCGGGCCAGCGCCACTCGGAATCGTGGTTCCCCCGGATGATGTGAAGAGAATTGCCCTTGTGGACAAAACGGGCGAGCGCGTCAAAGACCGCCGGATGGCGCTCGGCGGTGCGCCGCAGCTTCCACACGCACTTCGGCTCGGTGGGGGCGAGGCCCAGGTCGCGCTCCTCGGCGGAGATGGGGAAGGGAACCGGCTCCTTGGGCAAGAGCGTGATGGCGACGAAGTCCACGATGTCGCCGTTGAGGATCAGGCGCCAGGGCTTGCCGGCCTGGCGGTGATCGGCGTGCCATTCCAGGAAGGAAGCCAGGGGTGCGTCGACGGGCCTCGGCTTGTCCAGCCGGTTCGCGGGCCTCAGATCGCAGCCCAGGTGCAGGTCGGAGATGGCGAGCAGGTTGTGCGGGCGCTCGGAGAGCGATCGAACCTTCCGCCACATCTTCCCCAGGCCCATCGCGACGCGCTCCCCCTCCCCCGAGGAAGGCAAGAGCAAGGCCCGTGCCGCAGGTCAGATGTTCTTTTCGTACACCCGGTAGGTCTTGTACCGGCGCGCCCCCATCCGCTCGATCCCGCGGTTGATCAGCGCGTTGTCCTCCAGGGTCCAGGAGAGCTCGCCGCCCACGTATCCGTGCGCCGCACCGCGCCGGGCCACCTCCACGTAGAGCACCGCGGCCAGCGTTCCGTAACGGTGTGACGCCCGGTACTCCTCCTTCACCCCGAGCAACAGCAGGCGAGCGTGCGAGGGCCGGCGGAAGCGGAGGCGGAAGAGCAGGCGGATGAGGTTCCAGGGCCTGCGGATCAGCTCGCCGTCGAAGTCCTTCACCATCTCGTTCACGTCGGGGATGGCGAAGCACATCGCCGCCGGCTTGCCGTCCACCTCCGCCACCAGGGCGATCTCGGTGTCGACGAACATCTTGTACTCGGTGGCGACGATCTCCAGCTCGGCCGCGGTGAAGGGGGTGAAGTTCCAGTTGTGCGACCAGGCGTCGTTGTAGATGTCCCGCACGATCTCCACCTCCCGGCGGAACTGCGAGAGGTCCATCGGCCGCACCCGGACGTTGGGGAGCTTGAGGGTGCGCTCGGCGACGCGCTGGGTGCGCTCGTCGATGTGCCCGGAGGTGTACCACCAGGCGTAGAAGTCCTTCGCCTTGGAGAGACCCGCCGACTCGATCAGCGGGCCCACGTAGGGCTTGTTGTGCCCCATGCCGATGCGGTTCGGGGTGTCGAACCCCTCGATCAGGACGCCCACCTCGCCCTTCGAGTCCAGGGTGAAGGGCCCGCGCAGCCGGGTCCGCCCCTTCTTCTTCGCCCAGCCCGCCGCGGCGTCGAAGAGGGCCTTGGCGACGGATGGATCGTCCTGGCTCTCGAAGAAGCCGAAGAACGCCACCCCCTTCTCCTCCGGCCACTGCTTGTCGAAGTCGGCGTCGGTCTGGGCGGAGATGCGCCCCACCGGCCGGCCATCCCGCAGGGCGAGGAAGGCCTGCGCCTCCCCGTGCTTGAGGAAGGGGCTCTTCTTCGGGTCGAGCAGGCGGCGGTAGTCGTCGAGGAGCGGGGGGACCCAGTTCGGATCGGACTTCATCCCCAGAGTCCAGGGAACGTGGAGGAACGTCTCCAGGTCGCGCTTCGACTCCAGGGGCCGGATTTCGAGCGCCATCGTGGGCGCGCAACCTACCATAGCGAAGCATTGCGGACGCGAGCCTCGCGTGGTACGCGAAGTCCCTTTCGTCTCAGGACCTTGAATGGATTATCGCCACACCGTCCACCTGCCGAAGACCGACTTTCCCATGCGCGCCGGGCTGAGCGACCGGGAACCCGCGCAGGTGAAGGCCTGGGAGGAGGGCGGGATCTACCGGAAGTTGCTGGAGAAGAACGCCGGCCGGGAGAAGTTCGTCTTCCACGACGGCCCGCCCTACGCCAACGGGCCCATCCACCAGGGCCACTTCCTCAACAAGATCCTCAAGGACCTGGTGGTGAAGTACCACCTGATGGCCGGCCGCCTCGCCGACTTCGTACCCGGCTGGGACTGCCACGGCCTCCCCATCGAGCGGCAGGTGGACAAGCTCCTGGGCGCGAAGAAGCGGGAGATGACCCCCGGGCAGATCCGCCGCGCCTGCCGCAAGTTCGCCGAGGAGCAGATCGATCTCCAGCGGAAGGACTTCAAGCGGCTGGGGATCTTCGCCCGCTGGGAGGATCCCTACGAGACGATGGACTTCCGCTACGAGGCGGACATCGTCCGCGAGCTGGCCCGCTTCGCCCGCCGCGGCGCCCTCTACCGGCGCAAGCGCCCCGTGCACTGGTGCTTCCACGACGTGACGGCGCTGGCGGAAGCGGAGGTGGAGTACGCCGACAAGACCAGCCCGTCGATCTACGTGCGCTTTCCCCTGGTCTCGGGAGGACCTGCGGGCTGGGGCCTGGCCATCTGGACCACCACGCCCTGGACCATCCCGGCCAACCTGGCGATCACCGCCAACCCCGACCTGGAGTACGTGGCCTACGATCTTCCCGGCCACGGCGTCACCCTGGTGGCCCGGGATCTCTTGCACGCCTTCCTCCGCGACTGCGCGCCCGACGAGCTGACGGAGCCGGGGCAGGCGCGCGGCGAGGACCTGGTCTCCGCGGCCCGCCGCACCGGCGCGACGCTGCGCCACCCGGAGCGGATCGTGAAGACGATCCAGGGCAGCGACCTTTCGGGCTGGAAGTACCGGCATCCCTTGATCGCGCGGGAGAGCCCGGTGGTGCTGGGGGCGCACGCCACGGCGGACGCCGGCACCGGCCTGGTGCACACCGCGCCGGGCCACGGCGAGGACGACTTCAACATGGGCGTGCAATACGGGCTGCCCATCTGGGCCCCGGTCGACAGCCACGGCCGTTTCACCGCCGAGGTGGCCATCGCCGGGCTGGAAGGCCTCAAGGTCTTCGACGCCAACCCCAAGGTGATCGAGCTGCTCGCCGCGGCTTCCGCCCTGCTCAACGCCGGCGGCAAGGCGGCGCAGATCCGCCACAGCTACCCGCACTGCTGGCGCTGCAAGAACCCGGTGATCTTCCGGGCCACCGACCAGTGGTGGATCGGCCTGGACCTGGAGGTGGATCTACCCGGGCTCGGCAAGACCACCATCCGCAAGGCCGCGCTCGCCGCCATCGACGAGATCGCCTCCCACGGCGGGTTCATCCCGTCCTGGGGGCGCGAGCG
>DATKAG010000527.1:0-3218 GCA_035498355.1 Myxococcales bacterium
TGCCCGACGACATCGCCCGCACCCTCGATCTCTTGCGCGCGGCGCGGCGGTACGGCGAGGAGACCGGCTGAATCACTTCCCGTGCACCAGGGTCTTCACGTCCGCCTTGAAGGCCACCTGGATCTTGTCTCCCCGCACCTCCTGCACCAGGCCGATCCCGAACGAGGGATGCTGGATCACCTCCTCGGCCGCGAACTTCTCCTTCGCCGAGTAGCGGCGGGCGCGGGAGAGATCCTTTCCCGCCAGCAGCGCCTCCCAGCTCGTCACCGAGGGGCGCGACTCCCGGCGCTCGCGCACCTCGCGCGGCTCCCAGGAGCCCTTGCGCGGCTCGCCCCCGGCGTCGCCCCGGTAGTTGTGCTCGCCCTGGCAGGTGTTGCAGCGCACCCGTACCGGCTTGCCGCCCACCATCGCCAGGATGGTGTGGCCCAGGCTCATCTTGCAGCGCGTGCACCACGCGTCGATGTCGCCGCCCACCCTCAGTGCCGTCGCCATGGGGGCCGGAACCTTAGATCACAACGCGGCGCAAGTGGGGGCCGATCCGGGTGACGATCTCGTAGTTGATGGTCTGGGCCCAGGCCGCGAGCTGTTCGGCGGAGAGCTGCTCCTCGCCGTCGCGGCCGAGCAGGGTGGCCACCACTGGCTCGTCGGAGCGGGCGGCGCGGGTGACGTCGATCACCAGGTGGTTCATCATCACCCGCCCCAGCACCGGGCAGCGCTGCCCGTCGACCAGGGCGTGGGCGCGCGAGGACAAGAGGCGCGGGTAGCCGTCGTAGTACCCCAGGGGAAGGACGGCGATGCGGGTGGCGGTGGAGCAGCGGTACGTGCAGCCGTAGCCCACGAAGCTGCCCGCGGGCAGCCACTTGGTGAGCTGGCTCCGGCAGCGCCAGGCGAGCGCGGGGCGCAGCTCCGGGACCCTTCCCAGCAGGGCGCGGGCGGAGAGGCGCGTTTCGCTGGACGGCCAGAGCCCGTAGAGGGAGATCCCGATGCGCACCACGTCCTGCCGGGCCGCGGGCAGGAGCAGGGCGGCGGCGCTGGCGGCGATGTGCCGCTGCAGGGGAGCGGCGAGGCCCAGCGCCTGCTGCACCCGCCGCGCTCCCTCCTCGAAGGCGGCGAGCTGCCGGGCGGCGTAGTCCTGCTCGGTGACGTCCTCGGTGTTGGCGAAGTGCGAGAGCACCCCGGCCACCTCCACCGCGTCGGGCGCGATCCATCCCAGCGCCGGCTCCAGCCCGTCGAGGGCGAATCCTTCCCGCCCCAGCCCCGTGTCCAGGTGGACGTGCCCGCGCAGCCGCGCTCCGGCGGCGCGGAGCGCGGGGATCAGCCGCGCCTGCCCCGCGTCGGTCAGGGCCACCTCCACCCCGGCCCGGGCCAGCTCCACCGCCTCCTCCCCGTCGATGGCCCCGAGGACCAGCACGGGCTTGCGCGGCGCCTGCGTGCGCGCCTCCAGCTCGCGGACGGCGAGCGCGTCGCGGGCCTCGATCAGGTAGAGGGCGTCGCAGGCCGCGTGCGCCCGCGGCAGCACCTGGGCGAAGCCGTGGCCGTAGGCGTTCCCCTTGAGCACGCCGCCCACCCGCACGCCGGCGCCCAGCACCTCGCGGAAGACCGCCGCGTTGTGCGCCAGGGCGCCCGCGTCGATCTCCAGCCAGGACGCTTCCGCTGCAAAGCGCATCTGCACCGCCGCCGAGTGTAGTAGTGCTCGCCGGCGATGGCGAAAGAAGTGCTGATCGCCGGCGCGGGATTCGGAGGCCTTGCGGCAGCCCGCAAGCTGGCGCGAAGGCCCGGGTTGCGGGTCACCGTGATCGACCAGCGCAACCACCATCTCTTCCAGCCGCTGCTCTACCAGGTGGCCACCGCCGGCCTGAACCCGGGGGACATCGCCGTTCCGGTCCGGGCGCAGTTCGCCGGGGCGGACAACGTCGCGGTGCATTTGGGGCGGGTGGAGACGGTGGACCTGCCGGGGAAGACGCTCTCCGTCGCCTCCGGCCCCGTCCTCGCCTGGGACTACCTGATCCTCGCCTGCGGGGCCCAGCACAGCTACTTCGGCCACCCTCAATGGGAGGATTCCGCTCCCGGGCTGAAGACGCTGGAGCAGGCCACCGAGATCCGCCGCCGCATCCTCTCCGCTTTCGAGTCCGCCGAGAACAGCGCCGACCCGCAGGCGCAAAGGGACCTGCTCACCTTCGTGGTGGTGGGAGGCGGCCCCACCGGGGTGGAGCTGGCGGGGGCGATCGCGGACATCAGCCGCACCGTGCTGGTGCGCGACTTCCGCAACATCGATCCCCGGAGCGCCCGGGTGCTCCTTCTGGAGGCCGGGCCGCGCGTGCTCCCCGCCTTCGCCGAGCCGCTCTCCCGCCACGCCGAGGACGACCTGCGCGCGCTGGGCGTGGAGGTGCGCACGGACGCGGCGGTGACCGGGATCGACCCCCAGGGGGTGAGCCTGGGCGGCGAGCGCATCGAGGCGCGCAGCGTCTTCTGGGCGGCGGGGGTGCAAGCGTCCAGCCTGGGGCGCTCCCTGGGCGTCCCGCTCGACCGGGCGGGCAGGGTGCAGGTCGCGCCCGACCTCTCCATCCCCGGCCATCCCGACGCCTTCGTGATCGGGGACATGGCGCACCTGGAGGAGCCGGGCCGCGGGCTGGTGCCGGGGCTGGCGCCCGCGGCCATCCAGGAGGGCCGGGCGGCGGCGCGCAACGTGCTGGCCAGCGTGCAGGGGCGGCCGCGCAAGCCGTTCCGCTACCTGGACAAGGGGATGATGGCGACGATCGGCAAGCACCGGGCCATCGCCCAGCTGGGCCGCTTCCGGCTCACCGGGTATCTCGCCTGGCTGGCGTGGCTCTTCATCCACATCCTCTATTTGATCGGGTTCAAGAACCGCTTCTCGGTCTTCGCCCAGTGGATGTGGAGCTATCTCTTCTCCAAGCGCGGGGCCCGGCTGATCACCGCCCGCGACTGGCGCTTGCCCCCTTGAGGGCGGGGGCCTGCGCCCCGGCGAACGACGCGCGCACCGCGGAGATCAGCGCCTCCCGGTCCTCGGGGGAGAAGGGACTCCTGGCCAGTCCGGCGCGGATCTGATCGTCGCTGCGCACCGCGAGCTGCAGCCAGTCGGGCCTCCGGGGCAGCGTCCGCAAGATCTCCTCTCCCCTTCGCCGCTCGGATTCGGGATGGGCGAAGAGCAGGGCGGCGTAGGCGAGGTCCCAGCGGGCGTCTTCGTCCAGCGCCTCGGC
>DATKAG010000528.1:0-7863 GCA_035498355.1 Myxococcales bacterium
CTCTCGATCACAGGAGCGAGCGCAGCAGGCCGAGGTTCAAGAGGAGCAGCGCCACGCTCACCCCCAGCGCCGGCCAGACCACCGAGTCGTCCCCGCCCAGCCAGGCGTTCATGGTGGCGGTGAGGAGCCAGAGCTGGAGCACCACCAGGATGAGGGCGAAGCAGAGGATGCCGTACACCACCGTGGTGCGCTGCTCGCGGCTGAACTCGCGTTCCAGACGCAGCTTCATCTCACACCGTCCTCTCGTCCACCCCGGTGGCGAAGATCTGGCCGTCCTCCACGGCCAAAGCCACGCGCGCGAGCGGGCGCGCGGGCGGGCCGGCCACGTTGCGCCCGGTGGCCAGCTCGAAGAACCCCTCGTGGCAGGGGCAGCGGAAGAGCCCCGTCTCCATCTCGGGGATGACGGCGCAGGAGAGGTGCGTGCACTCCTGGCTGTAGGCGACGATCCGGTCCTCCCCTAGCCTCACCAGGATGCAGGGATCGTGGCCGGCGGGATAGGAGAACTCCAGCCACGAGCCCACCGGCACGTCCGCCAGCGCCGCGATGCGCACTCGCTCGGGCGCCACCCCGGTCTTCCGGGTGAGGTGCTTCAGCGCGATCCACGCCTGCCCCACCGCGAACGACCCGCTGGTGAGCACCAGGAACTTGGCGAAGTCGCGGCGCGCCACGTACTGGTCGTTCGGCCAGTCGATAGGGAAGTCCTTGCGCCACTGCGGCTGCTGCTCCGGCGGCGACCCGTCGGGCGGCCGGGTGATGTCCTCGCCCGCCCGCGCCCGCCCGTACAGCTCCGAGGGCGCCGTGCCCGCCAGCCCCTCGCGCCCCGGCGTGCTCAGGCTGCGATCGAGCTGCAGGGCCTCCTCGAAGCGTCGCTGGGGATCGTCCGGCATCGGTCAGACCTCCACTTCGGCGAAGGGATCGGGGTGCGCGGCGGCGGCCGCGATGGGCAGGCGCACCGAGCGCGACGTGGGCCGCTCGTCCAGCGCCGAGGTCACGTCCAGCAGGGGCGGCGGCGTGGGCCGGCGCGGGACCATCACGTTGACGCGGGTGGTGATGGTCTGGTTGCCGAAGCGGAAGCGGTTGGAGGGCATCGATTGCGGGCGGAGGGCGAGGATCTGCTCGCGGGTGCCGAAGAAGAGCGCCTGGCTGGGGCAGACCGTGGCGCACATGGGCTTCTTGCCCACCGTGGTCCGGTCGTAGCACATGTCGCACTTCATCATCAGCTGCCGCTCCTCGTACAGCTCGGGCACGCCGAAGGGGCAGGCCACGACGCAGTTGCCGCAGGCGATGCAGCGGGGCTTGCGCGCGCTCTGCACCACCCCGTCGCCGGTGCGCTTGATGGCGTCCGCCGGGCAGACCTCGGCGCAGGTGGGCTGCTCGCAGTGCATGCACACCATCGGCACCGTCTGGATGGTGCGGCCCCGGTCGACGAAGTCCAGGTGGATCATGGAGTCGCCCTTGTGCGTGTCGCACTCCTGGCAGGCCTGCACGCAGGACTGGCAGCCGATGCAGCGGGAAGGGTCGACGAAGAACTCGAGATGCTGGGGAACCGGCATCCGGGCGATCTCCTACTGCTGCGGTTCCAGTGTGGAGGCGTAGTCAGGTTCGCCCTCCGCCTTGCGCACGCGGCAGGCGCACACCTTGTACTGGGGGATCTTGCTGATCGGATCCTGGGCGGCCACCGTGAGCCGGTTGGCGCTCTTCGGCCCCGCCCAGTGGTAGGGGATGAAGATGGTGTCGGGGCGGATGGTGGTGACCACTTGCGCGCGCAGGGTGATGGCGCCGCGGCGGGTCTCGCACACCGCCCAGGCCCCGTCCTCGATGCCCAGCCTGGCCGCCAGCCGGGGATGGATCTCGATCCGCGGCTCCGCGTACTGCTGCACCAGCGGCCCGATGCGCCGCGTCTGGGTGCCGGAGAGGAACTGGCTGACCACGCGCCCGGTGGTGAGGAAGAAGGGGAACTCGGGCGAGACGTCGTCGGGAGGAGGCTTCCAGCCCGTGACGTTGAAGCGGGCCTTGCCGTCGGGGAAGAAGAACGGGCCCGCCCCCTTGGCCACCGGGTTGTAGCTGCCCGGCTCGAAGAGGCGGGGCGTCCCGGCGTGCTCGGGGGTGGGCTCGCCGGTGCGCGGATCGTGCGAGTAGCAGGGCCAGAACACGCCCATCTGCCGCTCGATCTTCTCCCAGGTGATGCCCGAGTAGTCGGCCACGCCCCCTCTGCTGGCGACGCGCAGCTCCTCGAAGATCTCCCGCGGGCCCTGGAAGGTGAAGCCGTGCGGCCGGCCGAGGGCCTGGGCCAGGTCCTGGATGATGCGCCAGTCCTGCCGCGCCTCGCCCGGCGGATCCACCGCTTGGTTCACCTTGATCACCCGGCCCTCCACCTGGGTGACGGTGCCCTCGTCCTCCTCGTGCAGGCTGCCGGGGAGGACGTAGTCGGCGTGGCGGGCGGTGTCGTTGAGGAAGAAGTCGATGGCCGCGTAGAGCTCCAGCTTCTCCAGGGCGCGGGTGACGAACTGGTTGTCGGGCAGCGAGATCTTGGGATTGAAGCAGATGGAGAGCAGGCCCTTGATCTCGCCGGCGTCGATCTTGCGGAAGAGCTCGTAGGCGTCGACGCCGGGGCCGGGGATGTCCTTCTCCTCGACGCCCCAGACGCCGGCGATGTAGCGGCGGTGCTCCGGGTTGGAGATGTCGCGCCAGCCCGGGAGCTGATCGCACTTCTGCCCGTGCTCCCGCCCGCCCTGCCCGTTCGCCTGCCCGACGATGGTGCCGTACCCGCTCTTGGGCTTGCCGATGCGCCCGGAGGCGAGCACCAGGTTGATGGTGCCCAGCGAGTTCTGCACGCCGTTGGAATGGTGCTCGATGCCCCGGGCGTGGAAGAGGAAGCTCGACTTCGCCTTTCCCCAGATCTCCGCCGCGGCGCGGATCGACCGCTCCGGCACGCCGGTCACTTCCGCCGTGCGGGCCGGCGTCCATTCCTTGCAGGCCTCGGCCACCTGCTCGAACCCTGTGGTGTGCGCCTCGACGAAGGGCCGGTCGATCCAGCCGTTCTCCACCATGAGGTTGAGCACACCGGCGAAGAGCGCCGCGTCGCGGCCCGGGCGGACGGGAAGGTAGAGGTCGCAGGTGCGGGCCAGGGGGGTGATGCGCGGGTCCTGCACGATCACCTTCGCCCCCAGCTCGCGTGCCTGCCAGATGTAGTTGGTGGTGATGGGCGAGCACTCCGCCACGTTGGAGCCCGCCACCCAGATCACTTCCGTCCCCACCATGTCCGACCAGGGGTTGGTGGTGCGGTCGATGCCGAACGCCTTCTTGTTGGCGGCGCCGGCGCTCACCATGCACAGGCGCCCGTTGTAGTCGATGAAGGGCGTGCGCAGGCAGACGCGGGCGAACTTGCCCAAGAGGTACGTCTTCTCGGTGGTGAGGCTGGCGCCGCCCAGGATGGCGATGGCGCCCGGCCCGTGCGCCTTCTGCAGCCGGTCGATCTCGCCGGCCACTCGCCGGATCGCCTCCCCGTACGGCAGGGGCGAGAACCCGGAAGGATTCGCCGGATCGCGCCGCAACGCCGTGAGCAGCCGGTCCGGGTGCGATCCCTGCAAGTACCGCTTCACGCCCTTGGGGCAGAGCATCCCCCGGTTGAAGGGAAAGTCGTCCCAGGGCTCGAAGCCGATCACCTCGTTGTCCTTGACCTTGAGCTGGATCCCGCACTGCTGCCCGCAGAAGCAGCAGTGCGTCTTCACCAGCCGGTCGGGCTCGTCGAACGGCCGTTCCCGCACCTTCCCGGAAAGGTGGGGGCCGAAGGCCCGGGTGATCATCAGATCTTCGACGGGAACGGTGGCCAAGCCTAGCCTCGGGGGGACCAGAGAGCGCCTTGCGCCAGCCCGAAGAGGCTGCGCCGGCAGCGCGGACAGATGTTCTGGTAGTGCTGCGCCTTGCCGTCGATCTCGTAGCGGAACCCCAGCTCCCGCTCCACCGGAATGAGATCGCGGACCATCGCCGCGGAGGCGAAAGCGACGCCGCAGCGGGCGCACTTCGCCTGCTCGCTGCGCCGGCCGGCGTCCTTGTAGAAGCTGACCCCGAGCTGCGCCGGGCGCTGGAAGACGTGGAAGAGCTTTCCGAAGGGCAGCCAGAGCAGCGTGAGGATCACCGTGACGGCGTGGAGGATGGCGAGGAAGGAATACGCGTACCCCTTCATCCAGGTGTAGCTCACGGTCAGCATCAGCCCGGTGACGCTGATGGCGAGGAGCAAGACCAGCGGGAGGACGTCCTCCCCGAACTGCTGCACGGCCGCGGCCCCGTGGTCGATCATCCGCCGGCGGAAGGCCAGCATCACGCCCACGATCACCAGCAGCGAGGCCCAGACCAGGGCGTGGAAGGTGAGGAAGGCGACGAGCGAGTGCACCTCGAAGGTCCCTGCCGGGAGCCCGAAGAGGAAGGCCCGGTAGGTGCTGGGCCGTCCCCGCACCGTCTCGAAGTGGATCCAGCCCCAGACCAGGGGGAAGGTCACCGCCGCCCCGAGGATGCAGCCCCACATGATCGTCCAGTGCGCCGCCCAGCGCAGCGTGCCCCGGCGGAAGATGAAGCGGTTGCCGGCGAACTCGAAGAGGGCCCGGCGCACGATCTGCCGCAGATTCGTGCCCAGGTGACGGCCCTCGAAGGTCACCTGCCAGCCGCGCCTCCAGTAGAGCCGGGTGGGCGGGCGCTGCAGCCACATGCTGTAGCGGTAGGAGATGCCGAAGGTGGCGAAGAGCGTGGCGAAGGTGTAGCCCACCAGCGCCGCGTCGAAGTGCCTGAGGTTGCGCGAGCCGACGACGATGAGCGCCGCGAGTACGGCCGTCGCCAGGAGGCCCCAGAGCGCGGCGCGAAGCTGGAGGCGGGGCGCAGCGCTGCCGGGAGGGCCTGGCACGGGCTCCGGATACCACGGCGGACCTCGTCCTGCACGGCAGGCCGGCCGCTCCTATCCTTTGAGGAACTCCCCTCGCCGCCACGGCTCGCGCCGCAGCGCCGGCAGCGCCGCCTGCACTTCCGGGTGGGCGAGGATCTCCTCGGTGAACCGCTCCCCGTCGGGGTTGCCCTGGGCCACGGCGATGCGCGCCCGCATCATCGCCTGGGCGAACTTGCCTCCCTGCAGCGAGGCCTGCGCGTCGGAGAGGTCCACCGGCTTGACCTTCTCCATCACCTCCTGGTTCCAGAGCGCCGGATCGCTCGACCCGGCCTCGTGCGGGCCGATCACCAGGCGGATGTCGCGGGTGCGCGCGTCGCGCTTGCGCAGCCAGCGCAGCGAGCCGAGCCCGAGGGCGCCGGCCAGCAGCCCGGTGAGCACAGCCCCCAGGGTGGAAGGACCGGGCCGCCCGTGGGAGAGCGAGTTTGCCAGCACCACGAAGACAGTCACCAGGCCCGCTGCCGACAGCGCCATCCCCAGGGCGCGCCCGTAGACGTTCAGGAGCAGCCGGCCGGCGCCCGTGATGGGCAGCACGCGATACCGGTTCCCGTTCCAGGCGAACGTGTGCACGGCGCGCAAGGGGATGACGGGAACGAAGACCACGACGAAGCATTCCATCGCGTCGTGGTCGGCCTTCTGCCCCAGCCCCAGCGTCCCCGGCTTGCTCCAGGAGATGGGCGAGGCGTACCCGCGCAGCGCCGTGCCGATTCCGTTGAAGGTGAAGGGCATGGCCGATTGTACCGCGCGGCCTCGGGCGGGCGACTTTCCTGCGGGCCCGCGGATCAGGCCTTCAGGGGCCGCGGTTGTCGCGGAGGGCCGCCACCGTGGCCGCCAGCTCCGCCGAGAAGAGGACCGCGAGGTCGTCGAGGGAAACCATTCCCGCCAGCTCGCCCTCCGGGCCGAGGATCGGCACCCTGCGGACTCCGTGCTTGCGCATGGAGAAGGCCACCTCGTCGATGGTGCCCTCCCGCTTCACCGTGACGAGCTCGCGGCTCATCAGCGAGTCCACCGCGGCCGTCTTCGCATCGCCGCCCGTGGCGACGAGTCGGCAGGCGATGTCCCGATCGGTCACGATTCCCACGGGGCGATCCGCGCGGTCCACGATCACCACCGCGCCCACGTGGTTCTCCCGCATCTTCCGCGCGACGCTCATCACGCTGGCGTCGGCGGGGCTCCTGACCACTTCCTTCCTGCAGAACCTCTCCAGCGACATGGTTCGCCTCCGTCCTACGGGGTAGCAACTCCTGAGCCAACCCCGACCCTCGCGCACGTCTTGCGATCCGTCGAATGGGTAGGGCTTGGGAGCCGGGGCCGCAACTCTTGCGGGACCCGGGCCGGCCGATCTGCGCAGGGGCGCGAAGGAAAATGGCCTTCCCCGCCGCGGGCCGCGGCCTGGGGAATGCAGCGCTTTCTTGCGGACCCGACAGGAGGTCGCCATGCCCTTCAAGCACCTGCTCTTCCACTCGGAGGCCCGCGAGCGCGTCCTGCGCGGCGCGACGGCGATGGCTGATGCGGTGCGCGTCACCCTCGGCCCCAAGGCCAAGTGCGTGCTCATCGAGCGCAAGTGGGGCGAGCCGCTGGTGTGCAACGACGGCGTCACCATCGCCAAAGAAGTGGAGCTGGAGGATCCGGAGGAGAACCTGGGCGCCCGCATGATGCGCGAGGCCGCCGAGCGCACCGGCGAGCTGGTGGGAGACGGCACCACCACCTCCACCCTGCTGGCCCACGCCATCCTCGCCGACGGCATCCGCAACGTGGTCGCGGGCAGCTCGGCCATCGAGCTGAAGCGTGGCCTGGACCGCGGGGCGCAGGCGGTGGTGGCGTCGCTGCGGGAGCTGTCGCGGCCGGTGCTCACCCGCAAGCAGAAGGAGCACGTGGCCACCGTCTCCGCGCACAACGATCCCTCGATCGGCGGGGTGGTGGCGGACGCCTTCGAGAAGATCGGCGCGGAGGGCGTCATCACCGTCGAGGAGGCCAAGGGGACGGAGGTGAAGGTGGAGATCGTCGACGGCATGCAGTTCGATCGCGGGTTCCTCTCCCCCTACTTCGTCACCGACGCCGAGCGGACCGAGTGCGTGCTGCGCGACGCTCGCGTCCTGGTCAGCGACAAGAAGATCGGCGCCATGGAGCCGATGCTCCCGCTCCTGGAGCAGATCTCCCAGGAGGGCACGCCTCTTCTGGTCATCGCCGAGGACGTCGAGGGCCCGGCGCTCGCCACCCTGGTGGTGAACAAGCTGCGTGGGACCCTCCATTGCGCCGCGGTGAAAGCGCCGGGGTTCGGCGACCGCCGCCGGGCGATGCTGGAGGACATCGCGGTCCTCACCGGTGCCCAGCTGGTCAGCGAGGACCTGGGGTTCAAGCTGGACAACGTGCGCCTGCAGCACCTGGGCCGCGCCGCGAAGGTGGTGGTGGGCAGGGAGAACACGCTGCTCGCCGGAGGCGCGGGCGACAAGGCCGCCCTGGCCGCGCGCGTGGAAACCCTCCGCAAGGAGATCAAGGACACCAAGAGCACCTACGACAAGGAGAAGCTGGAGGAGCGGCTGGCGCGCCTGGTGGGCGGGGTGGCCCTGATCCACGTCGGCGCTCCCACCGAGGCGGAGATGCGCAACCGCAAGGAGGCGTTCGAGGACGCGATCAGCGCTACCCGCGCGGCGATGGCGGAAGGCGTGGTCCCCGGAGGCGGCCTGGCCTTGCTCCGGGCCATCGCGGCGGTGGAGCGCGAGGAGGCGAGCGCCGAGGGCGACGAGCGGACCGGGCTGCGCATCCTGCGGCACGCCCTGGAGGCGCCGACGCGGCAGATCGCCGAGAACTCCGGCGCCGATCCCGGCGTGGTGGTGGAGCGGATGCGCGCCGGCAAGGAGAGCACCGGATTCGATGCCGCCAGCGGCAAGTACGTCGACCTCATCGAGGCGGGAATCGTCGACGCCACC
>DATKAG010000529.1:0-8198 GCA_035498355.1 Myxococcales bacterium
CTACCACGCCGGAATGGGCGACGCCGAGCGCACCGGCGTGCAGGACCGGTTCGTCCGGGGCGAGGCGGACATCATCGTCGCCACCAACGCCTTCGGCATGGGCGTGGACAAGGCCGACATCCGCTTCGTCGCCCACTTCGACGTGCCGCGATCGCCGGAGGCGTACTACCAGGAGATCGGCCGGGCGGGCCGCGACGGGCTGCCCAGCCATGCGCTGCTGCTCTTCAACTTCGCCGACGTGATGATGCAGCGGCGGATGATCGAGGCCGGACGCCCCTCGCGCGATCTGGTGGAGCGGGCCTGGACGGCGGCGCGGGGACTGTTGGAGGGATCGCTTTCCGAGCTTGCGCAGGCGGCAGGGATCTCCCCGTCCGAGCTTTCCGGGGCGGTGCGGCTTCTGGAGAGCGCCGGGCATCTGGAGCGGGGCCTTTCGCGCGACGGGCGGTTCTTCGTGGCTACTCCCACCGTCGCCGCCGAGGAGCTGGCGGTGGACTTCGAGCTCCTGGAGCTGCGGGTGGCCCGCGAGCGGCAGATGCTCGACCGGCTGGTCCGCTTCGCCGACACGCGCGGCTGCCGGCGGCACAACCTCTTGCGCTACTTCGGCGACGCGGACGCGCCGCGGGAGTGCGAGGCGTGCGAGAGCTGCAAGGGAAGCCGGGCGCCGGCCGCGGAGGAGATCGCGGCTCCGGTGCGCGCCCGGCGGAAGTCGGCGGCTTCGGAGGCTGCTCCTGGTGGGGTCGCCTCGGACGAGGAAGGACCGTTCGACCAGCAGGTGTTCGAGAAGCTGCGCGCCTTGCGCACCGAGCTGGCGAGGGAGACGCGGGTGCCTCCGTACGTCGTCTTCCACGACGCCACGCTGCGCGAGCTGGCGCGGGCGCTTCCCCGCGACGAGAAGGGCTTTTTGGCGGTGAAGGGAGCGGGGCCGGGCCGCTGGCAACGGTACGGGGAGCGGGTGGTGGCGATCACCGGGGCGGCGATTCCGGCTGCGCCGGCGGTTCCGGAGGTGGCTGCGCTGAGGGAGGTGCCGTCCGAGGAGACCACGCCCGTCTGCCGGGAGGCCGAGGAGCAGAAGCCCTTCCCCTTCGCGGGCGAGGAGCATCCCGGGCTGGCCTGGCTGTCGAGCCGTCCCCCGGCTTCGCAAGGCAGCCGGATTTCCGGAGGCGACCTGTGGAAGCTCTGCGCCTCGGGAGCCACGCTGGCGGACATCTGCCTGCGGCTGAAGAGGAGCGCTGCCGACGTGGCCTCGGAGATCGCCAACGGGGCGCAGCGGGGCAAGCCGGTGGACGTGGCGCGCCTGCTCGGAGCGGAGCGGGTGGAGGCCATCCGGGCGGCGGCGCGGGGGGCGAACGGCGACGTGGTGGCGGTCCGGCGCAAGCTGGGATTCCCGGCGGCTCTGGCGGAGATCCGGCTGGCGCTCACGCAGCAGCAATCCCGCCGGTGATGTCAGGGGCCTGTGTTAGGGTGCGGGCCTCACCCTGAAGCGAGGCGAGCATGGCAGGCGTCAACAAGGTCATCCTGATCGGCAACCTCGGCAAGGATCCCGAAGTCCGGTACACGCCCAGCGGCCAGGCGGTGGCCAACTTCACCGTGGCCACCAACGAGGCCTGGACGGACAAGGCGGGGCAGAAGCAGGAACGGACCGAGTGGCACAAGGTCGTGGTGTGGGGGAAGGCCGCCGAGAACTGCGGCGAGTACCTCTCCAAGGGACGCCAGGTCTACGTGGAGGGCCGCCTGCAGACGCGGGAGTGGACCAACAAGGAAGGCGCCAAGCAGTACACCACCGAGGTGGTGGCCAACCCGGTGGGCGGAGTGGTTTTTCTCGGCGGCGGCGACCGCGGCGGCCGGGGAGCATCGCGCGGCAGCGGGGCGCCGGCAGAGGACTTTGGCGGCCCGCCTCCGGGGATGGAGGAGGCGCCGGCCGGAGCGCCCAAGGCGGCGGAGGACGATATTCCGTTCTAGCGACTTGTTCCGGAACGGGTTGGGAAGCTTGCTCCTGGAACGGGCTGGAGTTGCGCGCCGTCCCGGGACGGGTGGGACGACTTGTTCCGGAACGAGTTGGGTGTTTGTCCCCGGAACGAGTTGCCAGCCGCGAGCCGTCCCGGGACGGGTGCGACGACTTGTTCCGGAACGAGTTGGGAGCTTGTTCCGGGAACGAGTTGCCAGCTGCGAGCCGTCCCGGGACGGGTGCGACGACTTGTTCCGGAACGAGTTTGGGAGCTTGTTCCCGGAACGAGTTGCCAGCCGACGAGCCGTCCCGGGACGGGAAGGGGTTTCTCAGCCCCCGCCTGGGCAGGCGGTGGACTGGCCGGTGCAGACGGCGGCGGCGGGCTTGGTATCGGTGGCTGGGGTGACCAGGACGGCCGGGTTGCGCAGGGCCGACGGATCGGGCTGGGCGGGGGCGGCGTCGTCGTGGGAGGCCGAGGGAAGAGGGGGGGCCGGGGGCGCGGAGGCCTGGGCGGAGGATTGGGCGGAGGGCTGGCTTGCGGGGGTGGTGGCCGCAGGCGCGAGTGACTGGGCCACCGCCTCGGGAGGGCGCACGGGGCGGCGTTCGAGGGCGGCCAGCCAGCCTTCGGTCTGCGCTTCGTTGGCGTCGGGTTGGCCCACGGTCTTGCGCAGGGCCACCGCCAGCGGGTACTTGCCCGGGTCGGTGTTCGACTGCTCCAGGCCCTTCGCCACCAGCTCGATGGCAGCCTGGGCATAGGGGGCCGGGGCAACCCGCAGGGCCGCCAGCATCTCGTCGGGGGAAGCCTCGCCCGCCTCCACCAGGCCGTCGGAGAGCAGGGCGGCAAGCTGCTCGTCGCGGTCCGGGCCGCGGGCCAGGGGGGAGATGGCGAAGAGGCGGGCCATCGCCTCCAGGCTCCCGTCCACCGCCAGATCCAGGAGCGAGGAGACCGCCGGCACCGGCAGGCCCAGCTCGCGGCCCACGCTGCGCAGGCGGAGGAAGAGGTCAGGCGAGGGAGGCAGGGCCTCCAAAAGGGGCCCGCCGCCCTGGTCCGGGTCGCTGCGGTAGACCGCGTCCGCCAGCACCACCCGGAGCAGCGGGTCGCGCTCGCTGCGCAAGGCCGAGCGGAGGAAGGGGAGGTTCTTCTTGTCAGCCGCGGAGGCCAGCTGGGCGTAGGTGGCGATGCGCGCTTTCAGCTCCGCGGGCTGGGCTTCCTGCGGGGAGACGGCCGCCGCCAGCGCGGCCTCGCGCGCGCCCGCCTCGGGAGCGCCCAGCGCCGCCAGCATCCCTCCCAGCCGGTCGATGGAGGAGATCACCGGCGCGCTCTTGCCCGCCCAGTCGTTGACCATCACCGAGAAGACGAACCGCTCGCCGCCCAGGCTCTGCACGTAGCCGGAGAGGGCGGTGACCCGCTCCAGCGTGCCCGTCTTGGCCCGCAGCCGCCCGGCCGCGTCGGTCCCTTCCATCCGCAGCCGCATGGTGCCGTCGCGGGCGGCGATCCCCAGGGAGGAGACGAACTCCGAGGCCACCGGGAAGCGCTTCCACACCGCCTGCAGCAGCGTGGCCAGCTGGCGGGCGGTGAAGCGGTTGGTGTCGTTGAGCCCGCTCCCGTTCTTCAGCACGTAGGTCCCGCGGGGAATGCCCAGCTCCGCGAGAAGGTCCTCCTCCACCTCCAGCCCCTTGGGCCAGGAGCCCGGAATGCCCTTCAGCTCCGCCCCCAGGGTCTTCACCACCATCTCGGCGATGAAGTTGGAAGAGACCTTGTTCATGTCCCGGATGATGGCCGCCAATTCCGCCGAGTCGTAGCCCTGGATCAGCACCGCGGTGGGCGGGGTCACTCCCCGCTTCAGCCTCCCGGTGACCTGCATCCCCTTCTGCCGCATGAGCAGCTTGAGGGTCTGCCCGTAGTAGAAGGCGGGGTCGCCCACCCTCCGCCAGGTGACCGCGGTCTGCCCGTGCAAGGGGATGCGGCCCTCGACCACGATCCGGGTTCGCTCGCCTTCGGGCAGGCTGTGCGGGCGTAGCTTGCGCCGGC
This sequence comes from Myxococcales bacterium, assembly GCA_035498355.1. Taxonomy (GTDB): domain Bacteria; phylum Myxococcota; class Myxococcia; order Myxococcales; family 40CM-4-68-19; genus 40CM-4-68-19. Next base: position 3,978 of record DATKAG010000529.1, read on the forward strand.
CGTTGGCCCGCACCGTCATCACCCGCCCGTCGATGACGAAGTAGCCGCGCGCGTCCGGGTCCACCTCGACCCGGGCCCGGGCCCCCACCCGCTCGCCGGGGGTGATGTAGATGGCCACCGCGTTGTGGTTGAGGGAGAGGGCGCCCACTCCCGCCGCCCAGGCCTTGTCGCTCGCCTCCTGCTCCCAGCCCGGCCCGAACTCCTCGCGGTCGAAGAAGGAGTCGTCGAGCACGATGTCGCCCACGCTGCGCACGCCGCGGTGCCAGAGATCGGAGACCAGGCTGTCCAGCCGCTCGGTGGTCACCGAGGGATCTCCCCGGCCCTTCACGTAGAGGACGCCGACGCGGCCGCGCGAGAGCGGCCTGTCCGAGAGGTAGTCGGTGGTGAAGCGATACTCGGGCCCCAGGCGGAGCAGCCCGGAGGCCGCCGTCACCAGCTTGGTGTTGGAGGCGGGGTTGAGCAGATCGTCCGCGTTGCGCGAGTAGACGATCTGCCCGTCGTCCAGCGACTCCACCTGCATCGACACCCGCGCATTGGAGAGCGGCGGCTGGGCGAGAAGCTGCTCGACCGCCTTGCGCAGCGCCTCGCGATCCGACTGCCCGGCCGTGGCCGCGAGCGGAGGGAGGAGCAGCAGCAAAAGGATGGGAATGAGCCTTCTCACCTTCGTCGTTACCTCGGTGTTCGCTATGCCCGAAATGGTATCAGCCGCCCGTCCGCCCGGCAACAAAACTGTCGGGTAATCAAACGTTTGCAAGCCCGAGGGGCAACCCGGCGACCCCGGGCCAACCCCCCGCTGGCACAACATCCGGACTTTCCAGCGGCATCCCGCCGTGCGAGAGTCCGCGCCGTTTTTCCCCGGCCGGGGGTGTGCCGATGGACGCATTCGACCGACAGGCAGCCCGCTGCGTCTTCGCCGGCATCCAGGGGACCGTTCCCCTGCCCGCGGAGCTGGATCTGATCCGCCGCGGCGTGGGCGGCGTCATCCTCTTCGCCCGCAACGTGGCCGACCCCGCGCAGGTGGCCGGGCTCTCGCGGGCGCTGAAGGCGGCCGCGCCCGGCCCTCTGCTGATCTGCATCGACCAGGAGGGAGGCCGCGTGCAGCGCCTGCGACCGCCGCACTGGACCGCCTGGCCCAGCCTGCGCCGGCTGGGCGAGATCGACGAGCAGGGCGGGATGGCCGGCCTCAACGGCACCGCGGTCGCCGAGAAGGTGGGCAAGATGATCGCCCGGGAGCTCCTGGCCTGCGGGGTGGACCTGGACTTCGCCCCGGTGCTGGACGTGGACACCAACCCGCGCAACCCGGTGATCGGCGACCGCTCCTTCTCCCGCGACCCCCGCCGGGTGGCCCGGCTGGGCGTCGCCCTGGCGCAGGCGATGGAGCAGGCCGGGGTGGCGAGCTGCGCCAAGCACTTCCCCGGCCACGGCGACACCTCGCAGGACTCGCACCTCACGCTCCCCCGCCTGGCGCACGACCCGAACCGCCTCTGGCAGGTGGAGCTGGTGCCCTTCGTGGCCGCCGCCCGGGCGGGCCTCGCCTCGGTGATGACGGCCCACGTCCGCTTCGAGACCTTCGACCGCCTCCCCGCCACCCTCTCCCCCGTCTCGCTGCGCCTTCTGCGCGAGGACGTGGGCTTCCGCGGCTGCTGCATCTCCGACGACCTGGAGATGCGCGCCATCTCCGACACCTGGGGCGTGCCCGACGCCGCCGAGCTGGCCATCCACGCCGGCTGCGACGCGGTCCTGGTCTGCCACACCCTGCAGCACCAGCACGACTCCATCGACGCCATCGCCCGCGGGGCCCGCTCGGGACCGCTCCCCCGCGAGCGGCTGCGCGAGGCGGACGAGAGGGTGCAGGCGCTGCAGAAGTTCGCCCGGCCCGCCGCTGCCATCAACCCGGCGGAGGCGGCGAAAGCGTGCGCGAGCCCCGAGCACCGGCAGTTCGCGGCCCAGCTTCTGGAGGCGGCGGCGCGGATCGAGCGGCCGGTCGACCCGACGGAGCGGCGGGCCTGAGGGCAGGCTCGGATTCGTTCACGGCCACGTCGCCGTCGCCGTCCACGATCACGATCACGACCACGTCAACGATCAGGTTACGATCACCTCGACGTCGACGAGGAGCTTGTCGGCGTTCAGCGCCTGGTGAGCGCGCCCTCTCCCAGCAAGGCGAGAGCCCCCAGCAACAGCAATCCGCTCCACAGCGGGGTCCCCGTGGTCCCCTGCGCCGCCGCCGCCGAAGCCGCCACCTGCGCGGACCCCGCCCCTCCCAGCTGGGCCTTCAGCTCCGACTCGTCGACGCGCCGCAGGTCGCTTTCCCGCGGGTCGAGGGTGGCCACGAAGGAGAGGGTGGGCTCCTCCCGCGGCTGTACGCCGGGGGGCGCGACCAGCGCCCGGTAAAGGCCGGGCGCCTGGAGCGGGACGATGGCGTCGTCCGCGTGCGTGGGCTCGCGGCGGAAGGAGCTCTCCCCCGAAGGCCCCAGCACCTTCGCCACCCGGCTGCCGGCGGGCGCCACCAGGGTGCGCTCGCTGCCCACCGCCCCGGGGGGAGGCTGGCGCTGCTCCAGCGCGTCGGCGAGCCAGCTCACCGCCTGCTGCAGCACCGGCAGGAAGGAGACGCGGATGGGCCAGTCCGTCCAGGTGCGCGAGGCGCTGCTGGTGTAGAGCAGCACCCTCCCGGCGCCCGACCGCTTCTCGATCAGCGCCGGCGCGCCGTCGTCGTAGGAGGCGAGGGTGTGCGCCTGCCCTTCGGGCTTGAGCAAGGCGTAGCGCCAGGTGCGTGCGCTCTCCAGCCCCTCGCGCTCCGCCGGGCCGAAGACGCGGAAGAGCGGGTGCGACCACTCGATCACCCCGAAGCGGGCCGCGTGCTCCTCCGCCCCCGGCGACCCCGGCTCGGCGGCCGTCTTGATCAGGTGCAGCGGCCGGGGCAACAGATCGCCGAAGGCGTCGTTCCAGGCGTCGGGATCGACGTGGTCGCCCAGGGCGATGAAGAGCCCGGCGCCCCGGTGCTGCACCGCCTGGCGCAGCTTCTCCGCGAAAGACTTGGGCGGGGCCGCCACGTTCAGGAGCAGGATCACGTCGTATCCGTCCAGCGAGGCGTTGGCCGCAGCGTCCGCGTCCAGGGTCTGGGCGTGGATACGCCCGCCGGTGCGCGCCGGCCCCAGGGCCGCCTCGGCGAAGAAGGCCTCGTCCCGCGAGCGCAGGCTGGAGGGCGAGCCGTCCACGATCAGCGCTTTCACGTCGCGCGGGACCTGCACCACGAAGTCCTGCCCGTCGTCCTCGTCCAGCCCCTGCGCCTCCTCCCGCGAGAGCTCGATGCGCCCCGCCACCACTCCCGCCGGCAGCACCGCGCCCAGGGTCTTCTTGGCCGTCCCCCGCCCCTCCACGTCGACGAACCCCTTGGCCACCACGTTGGCCCCGAGCTTGAGCGAGACCTGCAGCCCCGCGAGGGGCCGCGCTCCCCAGTTGGCGACGGTGGCCACCACCTCGTACCCGCGCGGCCCCAAAGAAGCGGAGGGCCGCACCGCGGTGGCCACGATGGCGGCGTTGGGAAGCTCGCTCCCCCGGGCCGCGTCCACCAGCACCACGTTGGGCCTGATCCCCTGCGCTCCCGGCGGCGCGTTGGCCGGCGGCGGCACCAGGGGCGGCGGCGCGTCCAGGCGGATGGAGTGCGCCGCCAGGTCGGTGAAGGCGATGATCCGCTTGCCCGGCACCGGGCTCTCCCCCAGCGCCTTCGCCGCCGCCGCCAGGCAGCCGGTGAGATCGCTGGAGAGGAAGGTGGGCTGTGCGGTCTGCAGCGTCCGCCGGGCCGCGAGGCGATCGAACGAAGGCGCACCCATCGACGCGCCGCTCAAGCCCGCCGGCCCGGCGCAGAGGCCGACGGTGGCCGGCTCGTCGGGGCCCAGCCGATCGAGGGCGGCCAGGGCCTCGGCCCGGGCCTTCTCGAACAGGGTCCTCGACCCCAGCCGGTAGCGCATGGAGAGGGAGGCGTCCACCACCAGGGCCGTGGCCTGCGGCCCCTTGGCCTGCGCCGCCTGCACCCCGTGCGGCTTGAGCGAGGGGCGGGCCAGGGCCAGGGCCACCGCCGCGATCAAGAGGCAGCGCAGGGCGAGGAGGAGGATCTGCCGCAGGCGCAACCGCCGCGCCTTCTGCCGCTGCGAGCGGAGGACGAACTCGATGGCGCCGAAGCTGAGCGGCCGCGGCCGGCGCTGGTTGAAGAGGTGCACCAGG
>DATKAG010000530.1:0-6239 GCA_035498355.1 Myxococcales bacterium
TCGTACGCGGCGAGCATCGCGGCCAATGCTCCAAGCAGCCAGGGCAACGAGCTCTTCAGCGTCTGCATGCCCCCGATCCTCACACGCGCACCGTGCCACCGCGGCGAACATCCGGTGACGATCTCGCGAACGGGGCCGAGCCGAAGAATTCACCGGCCTGCAGCGGAAATGCCATCTGTCCCCGGGATGATGCAGGAGCAAAGGAGGGGCCATGGTGCGCCTCGTGCTCGCGCTCGACGAAGCCATCCTGCTCCGCATGCGCCGCTGGCGGCCGGCCGGCGTCACGTCCCTGATGAAGCTGGCCACCCGCCTGGGCGACGCGACGAGCTGGATCTTCGCCGCCCTGGTGCTGATCGCCGCGGGCGGCGCCGCGGCCCTCACCGGCCTGCGCCTGGGCGTCGCCGCCGGTCTGGCGGCGCTGGTTTCGCAGGCGCTCAAGCGGCTCTGGCGCCGGGCCCGCCCCACCTCGGGCATCGTGGGCTTCACCTCCCTGGTGGAGAACCCCGACGCCTTCTCCTTCCCTTCCGGGCACGCCGCGGCTGCCTTCGCCGTGGCCCTGGCGATGGCCGGCCTGGTCCCCGGCGGCCCGGCCTTCGTGGCCCTGGCCCTGGCCGTCGGCCTCTCCCGCGTCTACCTGGGCGCGCACTACCCGCTCGACGTCGCGGCCGGCGCATCCATCGGGCTCCTCTGCGGGGCCGTCGCCCGGATGGTGCTGTGATCGCCCGGGCGCTCTGCGCTCTCGCCGCCATCGGGCTCCTGCTCGCCCTCGTCCAGGCCGTCACCCTGCGCAAGCACCTGCGCGCCGAAGCCCCCTGGCCGCGCTCCTTTCCCTTCGTCTCCATCCTCAAGCCGCTCTGCGGCCTGGACGACGCCCTCTGGGGCAACCTCCGCTCCTTCGCCCGCCTCCGCTACCCCGCCTACGAGATCCTCCTGGGCGTGAAGGACGTCCTCGACCCGGCCTGGCCGCTGGCGCTGCGGGCCCAGAAGAGGTGGCCCCACCTGGTGCGCGTGGTGGTGCAGCGAGGCGCTCCCGGCCTCAACCCCAAGGTCAACCAGCTCATCACGCTGGAAGCAGCGGCCCGGGGCGGCGTGCTGGTGGTGAGCGACTCCAACGTCCGCGTCCGGCCCGGCTACTTGCTGACCATCGCCGGGTTGCTCGACGACCGGGAGGTGGGCCTGGTCTCCCACGCGGTAGCCGGCGCAGGCGAGCGCAGCCTGGGGGCCCTGCTCGACAACCTGACGATGTGCGGCTCCATCGCTCCCGGTGTGGTCTCCGCCAAGCGGATCGCCCGCCAGGACCTGGTGGTGGGCAAGTCGATGGCCCTGCGCCGGGCCGACCTGCGCGCGCTGGGCGGATTCGAGCGCCTCAAGGACGTGCTGGCCGAGGACTACTTCTCCGGCCGCCTGGTGAAGCGCGACCTGGGCAAGAGGGTAGCGCTGGCCCCTGATCCGGTGCTCAACGTCACCAGATCCCAGACGCTGCCCGCCTTCTTCTCCCGCTACCTCCGCTGGAGCGTGATGCAGCGCAAGGTGGTGGGGAACGCCGCCTACTCCACCCAGATCCTCCTCAACCCCGTGGCCCTGGCCGCCGCCGCCTTCGCCGCCGCCCCGGAGCGCTGGACGGCCGCCGTCCTGGCCGCCGCCGCCCTGGCCCGCACGGCGCTGCACGAGTGCTCCTCGCGCGCGCTGCGGGGCCGCGGCTTCTCCAGCTTCTGCCTGCTCGCTCCTCTCGCCGACCTGATCGTGGCCTGCACCTGGGCGGCCGGACTGGTGCGCAGCGAGATCAACTGGCGCGGCACCCGGCTGCTGGTCCGCGAAGGCACCCGCCTGGAGCAGGTCGAAGGCCTCGCCGCCCCCGAGCGCCCCCTCGAGGGCGTGGGCTGAGCGCGCCCGCCATGGCATGATTGCTGGATGAAGAAGGAGCGCAAGAAGCCCGGACGGCCGGCGAAGAAGCCCACGCCCCGCGCCGACTTCGGCGCACCCATCGAAGGCTTCCTCTCCAGCCAGCCGGCCCCCTTCCGCGCCATCCTCGAGGAGCTGCGCGGCTTGATCGAGGAGGCCGCGCCCGGGGCGGAGTCCTCGCTCAAATGGGGAATGCCCTTCTACACGCTGGACGGCGCGATGATGTGCGCGACCAGCGCGCACAAGTCGCACGTCAACCTCATCCTCTCCGGCCCTCCCGGCGCATTCGCCGATCCGCAGGGCCTCCTGCAGGGCGAAGGCAAGACCGGCCGCCACCTCAAGCTCACCTCCCTCGACCAGCTGCCGAGGACCGCCGTGCGCGGCTGGCTGCGCAAGGCCGCCTCGCTGGCCCGCGCCGGAAAGGGCCGCCGGCTGGACGATTGATGCCACATCGAGAGCGGAGGTGAAGATGCGCTGCACGGGAATCCCCGCGGCCAACCGCGCCCGCTTGTCCGCCCTGGCGGCCCTCGCCGCCCTGGCGCCCGCCGCCGGCCGGGCCTGGATCTACTCCGAGCACCGGGACATCGCCGTCGCCGGCATCGGCCGGCTCTCCCCGGCCGAGCGGGCCAGGCTCGACCGGCTCTGGGTCAAGGTGCGCGACGCCATCCCGGGGCGGCTCTGCGAGCAGATGGCCGCCGGCGACCAGGGACCGGAGCCGGCCTGCATCGACTTCGCCGCCTGGGCGGCGATCTCCGGCGATCACTCCTGCAGCCCGCGCAACCTGGCAGGGACAGTGGTGCCGGGGCCGTGGATCCTCAGGGTGGCGTCCATCGCGGCCCAGACCAAGGTGAAGCTGGCGAAGACGGGCAACCGGAGCGATCGCCTGCAGCGGATCGCCAGCCTGAACCTCGCCTTGCAAAGCGCCGACTCCGAATACGCCACCCGCGCCGACGCCAACAACGCCCACTTCCTCCTCCCCCGCGAAGGGACCAGTTCCACCGATTACCTGCGCGCGGTGGTGAAGGAAGGCGCGCCCCTGAACGCCCTGGGCCTGTACGCGCAATACCATCTCGCCGCCCAGGCCGCCGCCACCCTCCTGCCGCTTGATCCCTCGCCCGACGAGGCGCTCGACGTGCTCGCCCTCGAAGGCTACGCGCTCCACTGGCTGGAGGATTCCTTCGCCGCCGGCCACGTGGTGGGCACCTGGGGAGACGCGGCCTGGCGCAAGGGCACGCACGACTACTACAGCGAGTTCGGCATCGAGACCCAGGACTGGAACCTCGAGCCCCTCACCGCTTTCGGGGACGCGAACATGCGGCCGGCGGATCTGGAGCGCGCCTCCGCCGCCGTGGGAGGGAGCCTCTCCCGCCTGGCGGCGGCGCTCACCCCCGGCGATGCGATCGCCCACGCCGCGCAGTCGTTCGGCCCGGGGCCGGCGGCGATGCTCAAGTTCGACGCTTGCAAGGAAGAGCGCCAGCCCACCGATCGGGGCGTCGCGCAGGTGGAGAAGGCGATGGCCGGCCCTTTGGGGAAGACCCCCATCCCCGGGCGCGGCGAGGGCAACGTGAACCTGCCCCGCTTTCGCGACGAGCTGGGCTTCTTCCTGGGCGGCTTTGCGTCCATCGACGGCGGACCGGCCTGGGGCGGCTTCAGCACCTCGGGAACCAGGGGCACCGGCTCGGTCTCGGCCGGCATCCGCCTGGGATTCGGCGCCGAGGGCGTCACGGGGTCGGTGGGCACCGGCCTGGGCTTCCTCGAGGCGGGAATCGAGATGGCCGCCGCCCAGACCGACAAGTGCAGCGGATCGGCCTGCGATGCGCTGGGAGCGAGCAACCTCTTCCCGCGCCTGCCGGCGCGGACCGGACTGCGCCTGGGCGTGCGCATTCCCTTCTGGCTGATCCCCGGCGACACCCTCATCCTCGGCCCCGTCCTGGCGCTGGCCTCGCCCGCCTCGCTCTCCAAGGTGGGAGTGGCGGCCGCCAGCGGCGGGCTCGTTCCCTACGAGCGCAGCTTCACCACCCAGGCGGGAGTCTTCCAGTTCGTCCTCGGCCGCGAGGTCCAGGGCACGCTCTACGGATACCTGGGCGAGCGGACCATCCCGCTGATGGTCGCCCCCATCGGACAAGGCCCCTCGGGCACCACGTACGGAGTCATCGCCCTGCGCACGCTGGCCCTGTCCTTCCCGGTGGTGGAGTGGACGCCGTTCCGCACCTTCGCCACCCAGGTGGCGTTCAGCTTCCAGATGCAGCTCGGGTTCGGGGTGGAGGTGCCCACGTCCGTGCAGGTGCGCTATCCTGCCGGCAGCGCCGCCCCCTCGGTGCCGCCGTCCTGGACCATCTTCCTGCGCATCGCCTCGGACGGGCGGTACTTCCTGGGCTCGCGCGAGGACCTGCAGCCTCCGCGCTGACGGAGGATGATCCCGGAGGGAACATGAAGACCATCGCCGCCGCCGCTTTCGCCGGACTGCTCTCGCTCGCCGCCTGGGCTCAGCTTCCCTCGGGGGCCGACATGAAAGGGGCCGCGAAGGCGCAGGCCGACACGGCCATCGACAAAGGGCAGGGCGCCGCCGACGCCAAGGCCAGCCAGGGCCAGTCGGCGGCCGAGGCGAAGACCGATTCCGCCAAGGCGGCCGTCGACGCCAAGGCGGGCGGCGTTCCCGTCGCCGGCGAGGCGGTGAAAGGCGCCACGGCCACAGGCGCGACGAAAGCGAAGACCCAGACCAAGAAGACGCAGGGCACCGCCAAGACGAAGACGGGCAAGACCTCCACCAAGGCACACAAGAAGGTGGAGGAGATGGCGAAGTAGCTCAGCTCACCAGTAATACTGCAGCGAGAGCTGGATGAGGAGCATGGTGGAATCCAGCGGCGGGCGGATGGTGAAGCTGCGCCACCCGGCCTCCATCCCCAGGCCGATCTCCTTGCGCGCCGTATAGAAGATGCCGCCGGAGATGTCCTCCACCTTGGACACCCCGTCGCTCCCCAGGGGAGTGGTGAGGCGATAGGCGGCGAGCAGGCCGATGGGGACCTGGGAGATCTTCCCGAAGTCGAAGTCCAGGGCCGCCGCGAATTGCAGGCCGCTCTCGTCACCGATGCTGGTGTTGTTCACCCGCAGCGACTTGTAGACGTAGCCGAGGTTGGCGGTCAGGCCCAGCGCCGGCCAGGGAGCCCAGGAGGCTACAGCCGAAGGGTTGAGGGTGACCGAGTGCGTGGTTTGCAGGGCCGAGCCGGCGTCGATCACGCCGTCCTCGATGGCTCTGATGAGGGCGGCGGCCACGAGAAATCCGTATTCCGGGTTGGTGCTCGCGTCCATGACGATGGCGGTCTCCACCGGTCCGAAGCGGTGTCCGGCCTTGAGGCGTGCCCCCGCGCCCACGCCCACGTTGGCGCCGATGGAGACAACCGAGGGGCCATTGATGCCGCTGTAGAGCAGCGTGAGGATGGTGACCCCGCCCGAGAGCCACTCGTTGAAAGCGTACTCGTAGCGGAAGGTCTGGGCGAAGCTGGCGAAGGTGTAATCGTTGGTGCCGTTCTGTACCACCGTCGGCGGGTTCCCGGGCTGCACCTCGTAATGGGGCCCGGTGGCGCTGCCGAAGCCGTAGAGGATCCCCAGCTTGAAGGTGGTTTCCCGGAAGGGCGTGTCCACCAGGAGCGAGGGGGCGAAGACGTGCCCCTCCAACTCGGGCGTGGTGCGGGGCGCCGGCTCCGAGCGGGTTTCCTGCTGCGCCATGGCGGCCGCGGGCAAGGCCGCGGCCAGGACTGCCGCGAAGTGCAGGTTCATCGAGTCCCTCCAGTGCGCCGGGACCAGCGTCTCCGACGGCTTACCGCGCGGCGCGCGAACGCGAGATTAGACCAAGGGCCCATGGAGGGCGACTTGGACGATGGGCCAACGGTCATCGCTTCCGCGGGCATGCTAGCAAGAAGCCGTGCAGCGAACGCTACTCGCGGCCGCGCTCCTGGTCCTCCTGGCCCTCGATCCGGCGAGGGCGGAGGAGGGGGGAACCGGCCATTACACGCCCGGCTCCAACGCCTCGTTCATCGATGCGCTCCCGGGGAAACAGGGGCTGGCGATCGCCGACTTCTTCCTCTACTACCCGGCCAGCGCAGGCACCCGGCTCCCCCTCGCCGGGCTGATCTCGGTGAGCCTGGACGCGAAGGTGTATGCGGACTCGATCGTCGCGGTCTACCAGACGCCGCTGCAGCTCCTCGGCGGCAGCTATGCGTTCGGGGGGGTCGTTTCCGCCATCTGGACGGACGTGAGCGGCACCCTCGCGGTGGGGAACGGCACCCGCAGCTCCAGCGATTTCCTCAGCGGCCTCGGAGACCTCCTCCTCTATCCCT
>DATKAG010000531.1:0-5890 GCA_035498355.1 Myxococcales bacterium
CACAAGCTCGCGCCCCGGGGCATCTCGGGATACAACGCCCGCGGGATGGCCGAGCAGAGCGTCGCGGCGCCCGGGCAGCGACCGCCCTGGCTGAAGCTCCTGGAGCGCCCCCTGGAGGTGCTGGGGGAGCTGTTCCTCTTCGCCGCCCAGTCCATCCTCGCCATCTTCCGCCGGCCCTGGCGCATCGGGCTGCTCATGGTCCAGCTCGACTTCATGGCCTACGGATCGATGTTCGTGGTGGGGCTCACCGGCCTCTTCACCGGCATGGTGCTCGCCCTGCAGACCGTCTACGCCTTCGGCCTCTTCAACGCCCAGTCCCTGGTCGGGGCCACGGTGGAGATTTCCTTGGCCCGCGAGCTGGCGCCCATCTTCACCTGCATCGTGCTGGTGGCCCGGGTAGGGTCGGCCGCGGCCACCGAGCTGGGCACCATGCGGGTGACCGAGCAGATCGACGCCCTGGAGACCATGGCGGTGGACCCGCTGAACTACCTGGTGGTGCCCCGGGTCGTGGCCGCCGGGCTGGCGGCGCCCTTGCTCACCATGCTCTTCAACGCCATCGCGCTCTTCGGCGCCTACGGGATCGCCGTCTGGGTGAAGGACCTTTCCCCCGGCACCTTCCTCAACCGCATCCAGTACCTGGTGGAGGTGAAGGACATCACCAACGGGCTGGGCAAGGCATCGCTGATCGGGTTCGTGGTCACCATGATCGCCTGCTACCGCGGCTACCGGGCCACCGGGGGCGCGCGGGGCGTGGGCATCGCCACCACCCAGGCGGTGGTGGGCGGCCTGGTGGCCATCTTCGCCATCGACTACGTCTACACCGCGATCTCGCTCAGCGGCCCGCAGCAGGCGGCGGGGGGACTGGGAGGATGAGTCCGGAGCCCGGCCCGCAGCCGGTGATCGACGTCCAGGACCTGTACAAGGCCTTCGCCGGATTCGAGGTCCTCAAGGGGATCAACCTCAAGATGATGGAAGGCACCACCACGGTGGTGCTGGGCGGGTCGGGCAGCGGCAAGACGGTGCTGATGAAGCACATCATGGGCCTCTTCAAGCCCGACCGCGGCCGGGTGCTGGTGGACGGCGAGAACGTCTCCACCATGCGCCGCCAGGACCTGGCCGTCTTCCGCCAGCGGATGGGGATGGTGTTCCAGAGCTCGGCCCTCTTCGACTCCATGACGGTGGGCGACAACGTCGCCTTCCCCCTGCGCGAGCACAACGAGGGGCTGAGCGAGACGGAGATCCTGGAACGGGTGAAGCAGAAGCTGGCGGTGGTCGATCTGCACGATGTCGAACAGAAGTACCCGGCCGAGCTGTCCGGAGGCATGCGCAAGCGGGTGGGCCTGGCCCGGGCCATCATTCGCGATCCCAAGATCGTGCTTTATGACGAGCCCACCACCGGGCTGGACCCCATCACCACCGAGAGCGTCGACGAGATGATCATCCACGCCCGGGAGAGGCTGCGGGTCACCAGCGTGGTCATTTCCCACGATATCGGGTCTGCCTTCCACATCGGCGACCACATCGCCGTGATCAACGAGGGACGGATCGTGGAAGAGGGAACGCCCGCCCAGGTCCGGAAGACCAACGAGCCGTTTACTCGGCAATTTCTCGCGACCTGGTTCGGAAGGACATAGGATCGACGCGCCGTGCAATCGTTCTGGACCCCGTTGCGCGTGGGAATCGTGGTCGCCCTGGCGGTGGCCGCGTTCGGGATGGGCCTGTACCTGATCGGGACCCAGGGCTTCGGGGCGAACCGCACCTACATGGTGTACGCCATGTTCGACGACGCCACCGGGCTGGGGGTGCGCTCGCGCGTGCAGATCGCCGGCATCCCCATCGGCCAGGTGGACCGGGTGGAGCTGGACCAGCAGACCTCGCGGGCCAAGGTGTGGCTGCGGGTGCGCAAGCAGTTCGTCCTCCACCGCGATGCCAGCATCACCAAGCGCAGCGAGTCCATCCTCGGCGACTTCCTCCTCGACGTCTCCCCCGGCTCGCCCGGCCAGCCGGTGCTCGAGGACGGCGGCGAGATCCGCATCGTCATCCGCCAGCCCTCGATGAACGACGTCTTCCAGTCGCTGAACAAGATCGCCGGCGACATCTCCGACATCACCGGAAACCTGCGCAAGGTGCTGGGCGGGGCCGAGGGCGAGGACAACCTGCGCACGCTCACCGCGCGCCTCTTGCGCATCAGCGAAGGCATCGAGCGGATCATCGACCAGAGCGGGGCCAAGCTCGACGCCACCCTGAGCAACTTCCAGGCCTTCTCCGGGGACCTGGCCAAGCTCTCCTCCGGCGAGAGCGAGGACTTCGTGGCCATCATGAAGAACACCCGCGACGCCACCCGCGAGGCCCGGGACATCCTTCGCACCATCGGCCAGGTGGTGGGCTCCAACGAGCAGAAGGGCGAGCTGAAGGACACGGTGAAGAGCCTGAAGACCAACCTGGCCAAGCTGGACGCCAGCCTGACCAACGTCCAGGAGATCACCGACAAGATCAACAAGGGCGAGGGGACCATCGGGCACCTGGTGAACGACGACAAGCTGGCCAGGAACCTGGACAAGGCCTCCACCCAGATCACCAACATCCTCGGCACCCCCGACCAGCTGCGGATCGAGGTGAACGAGCGCAGCGAGGTGATGATCGGGTCCCCCAAGGGCGGCACCTTCGACCCCAACATCCCCAACCTGGTGAACTTCGCCCGGGACACCGCCTACAACCCCTGGACGAAGAATTACTTCGGCATCCGCATCATCCCCCGCCCGGACAAGTGGTACGGGCTGGAGATCATCGACGACCCGCGCGGGTACACGCGCGAGATCCGCACGGTGAACAACGCCAACTGCGGCAACACCAACTGCTTCCCCAACTACCCCGCCGGCATCCAGACCATCACCACCGAGCGGGTGCTCAAGTTCAGCGCCTACCTGGCCAAGCGCTACGGCCCCATCTCCGGCCGCTTCGGCATCCTGGAGAACACCGGAGGCTTCGGGATCAAGCTGCACCTGATCAACGACAACCTGCAGATCGCCGCCGACCTCTTCGAGTTCGCCAACCCGCTCAAGGACCGCCCCCGCCTGAAGCTCTGGGCCGACTGGCGCTTCCTCAACCACCTGCTCTTCACCGTGGGCGCCGACGACGTGCTCAACAGGCCGCTGGTCGACCCCGAGCACGAGACCCGGATCATCAACGGCCGCGACTTCTTCGTCGGCGCCGGCGTCTACTTCACCGACGACGACATCAAGATGCTGGTGGGCCTGCTGCCCAGGTTCTAAGCGTTGAACTCCGGGGAAAGGCGTGTTACGTGCCGCCCCCCATGGCCATCGAGCGGACCCTGTCCATCCTCAAGCCCGACGCGCTGCAGAGCGGCGCGATCGGGAAGATCCTCGCCAGGCTGGAAGAGGCGGGCCTCAAGCCCGTGGCGATGAAGATGCTCCACCTCACCCGGCCGGAGGCGGAGGGGTTCTACGCCGTGCACCGGGAGCGGCCCTTCTTCGCCAGCCTGGTGCAACACATGACCTCGGGCCCGGTGATCGTCCAGGTGCTGGAGGGGGAAGACGCGGTGGCGAAGAACCGCGAGGTGATGGGCGCCACCAACCCCGCCAACGCGGCGCCGGGCACCATCCGCAAGCTCTTCGCCAGAAGCATCGAGGCCAACAGCGTGCACGGCTCCGACTCGGCGGAGAACGCCAGGACGGAGATCGCCTACTTCTTCGCACAGACGGAGTTGGTGAAGTACGAGTGGAAGAAGTAGTTCCGTAATACCATCCGCTCATGCGTCCCGCGGTAGCCGCGCTGCTCTGCGCTCTCGCGCTGCCCGCGGAAGCGAAGCCACCCCGCGTGGTGCGCTGGGCGCACGCCGAGTCCAGCAAGGCCATCTACCTGGGCCGCTGCCCGGTGCGCCTGGTCTTCACCGGCACCATCCAGGCCGCCCGCCCCGGGGAGATCGCCTTCCAGTGGAAGCGGAGCGACGGGTCGCTGGGCCCCGTCCGCACCTTGACCGCCACCCGCAAGGGCCAGGCCTGGCGGGTGCGGGAGGAGTGGGAGCTTTCCAGCAGCCTGCGGGGGTGGGCGCAGGTGTGGGTTCCGGCGGAGAAGTACGCCTCGCCTCCCGCCCGCTTCCACGTTCGCTGCAACTAGTCAGTCCTGCTGTAGATTCGCGCGGTTGGGCCCCAGAGGTTAGAATCGTCCGGCTTTGGTCCCGACCTGGCAGTGGATCGCTTTCGGCGCCGGCCTGCTCGCCGCCGCCTTCTTCTCCAGCGCTGAGACGGCGCTCACGGCGCTGGGCGAGGCGCGGGTGCGCGCCCTGGTGGAGAACGGGGGGCGCCGCGCCTCCTTCCTCCGCCTCTGGCTGAGCCATCCCGAGCGCATCCTCTCCGCCATCCTGCTGGGCAACACGCTGGTGAACGTGGGCCTGGGCTCGCTCACCGCCCTGATGGCCGACGAGTGGGGCCTCGGCCACGCCCTGGCCCTCCTCACCGGGGTGACCACGGTGATCCTCCTGGTCTTCGGCGAGATCACCCCCAAGACCTTCGCCAAGCGGCACGCGGGCAAGTACGCCGCCTTCATCATGCCCTTGGTGGCGCTCGTCTACCTGCTGCTCTACCCGCTGGCCTGGCTCTTCGTGCAGATCCCCCGGGCCCTGGCGAAGGTGGCCGGCAGCGGGCCCATGCCCCCCGGGGAATCGGTCACCTCGCAGGAACTGGAGTACCTGATCGAGCTGGGCGCGCGGCAGGGCTCCATCGACAAGCTGCGCGAGGAGTTGCTCTCCAGCGTGCTCGCCTTCACCGAGGTGCTGGTGAAGGAGATCATGATCCCCCGCACCCAGGTGGTGGCCCTGGAGGACAGCGCCACCTACGAGGAGGCGCTCAAGCTGGTGACGGAGAGCGAGCTCTCCCGCATCCCCGTCTACCGCGGCAGCCTGGACGACGTGGTGGGGGTGCTGCACGCCAAGACGCTGCTCGCCGACGTGAAGAAGGGCATCCAGCCGGGCGAGTTCCAGCTGGTGAAGTACGTGCGCAAGCCGTTCTTCGTTCCCGAGGTGATGAAGGTCTCCCGCCTGCTCACCGAGATGCAGCGGCGCAAGACGCACCTGGCGGTGGTGGTGGACGAGTTCGGGGGAACCAGCGGCATCGTCACCCTGGAGGACGTGGTGGAGGAGATCGTCGGCGAGATCCACGACGAGAGCGACGTGGAGGAGAAGCGCCTCAAGGTGCTCTCCGACGGGGTGGTGCTGGCCGACGCCCAGGTCTCCATCCGCGACCTGGAGGACTTCCTCGCCATCGACTTCCCCGAGGGCGGCGACTACGAGACCCTGGGCGGCTTCCTCACCACCACCGCGGGCCGCGTGCCCCCGCCCGGGTCACTGGTGGTCTGGGGCGGGCTCACCTTCACGGTGAAGGCGGCGGACGACCGCCGGGTGCACAAGGTGGAGATCGCCCGCAAGCCCGCCGCCGGCGCCGCGGTGACCGGTCCCCAGCACGCCGGGGCGGAGAAGCCGGCGACGCCCTTGCCCTCGCTGGTCCCGCCGGACAAAGTCCACTGAGCGATGCTGCCCTTGCTCCCGGAGGAGGCGGCGCGGCCCGAGCTGCGCTCGCTGGAATTGCCCGAGCTGTCGGCGCTGGTGGCCCGGCTGGGCGAGCCGCCGTACCGCGCCCGCCAGCTCCATGACTGGCTGCACCGCAAGGGCGCCGCCTCCCTGGAGTCGATGAGCAACCTGCCCCGCGCCTTCCGGGACCGGCTGGAGAAGGAGACGCGGCTCGACACCCTGGAGATCGACGCCGTGCAGCAGTCGGCGGACGGCACCCGCAAGTACCGGCTGCGCACCCGGGACGGCCGCTTCATCGAGAGCGTGTACATGCCGGAGGAGGCGGGCGCCCACCTCTTCGATCCG
>DATKAG010000532.1:0-9745 GCA_035498355.1 Myxococcales bacterium
AGAGTTGCGCCGTCTGGACGTCACCATCGAGTTCCTGGTGAACAACGCCGGCTTCGGCACCAGCGGGGCGTTCGCGGAGATCGATCTCAAGCGCGAGCTGGAGATGATCCAGGTGAACATCGTGGCCCTGCTCGAGCTCACCCGCGCCCTGTTGCCCGGAATGGTGGCCCGCAAGAGCGGGCGCATCCTCAACATCGGGTCCACCGCCGGCTTCCAGCCCGGGCCCTTCATGGCCGGCTACTACGCCAGCAAGGCCTTCGTGAACTCCTTCACCGAGGCCCTCGGGTACGAGCTGCGCGGCACCGGCGTCACCGCCACCGTCAGCTGCCCCGGCGCCACCGCCACCGAGTTCGCCACGGTCGCGGGCAGCGACCGCTCCCGCCTCTTCCGCATGGGCGCCGCCTCCGCCGCCTCCGTCGCCAAAGAGGGCTACCGGGCCATGATGGCCGGCCGCCCGATCGTGGTGCACGGGATGAAGAACAAGCTGGGCGTGCAACTCCTCCGGGTCAGCCCCCGCGGCGCCATCCGCGCGGTGGTCGCCGCGCTGAACCCCGCCCCCGGACCCGCGCACCACTGAAAAACCCGGGGTTTCTTCATCCCCCCAACATCGACCGGTCCAGCAGCAGCAGCCATACGTTGCAGAGGAAGTGGGTGATGGATGCGCCCACCACGGTGCGCGTCCGGTTGCGCAGCCAGGCGAACAGAAGGGCAGGGAAGAACACGAACAGGCGCCAGGGGGCCGGGGTGAGCAGGTGGCCCAGGGCGAAGAGGGCGGCGGTGACGAGGGCGCTCTTCACCGGGCCCCAGCGCTCCTCGAAACGGGTGGTCATGTACCCGCGGTAGAAGAACTCCTCGGAGAACGCCACCGCCAGGTTCCCGCCCACCTGGCCGGCGAACTCCCAGTCCAGGGGCAGGCGCAGGCGCAAGGGACGGTCGCGGGCGTACGGTCCCAGGTACCAGCGCACCTCCGCGGGCAGCAGCGAGGACCACCGGGTGAAGAGGGTGAACCCCAGGGCGAAGAGGGGAAGGATGACGGCGCAGGTTCCCAGCGCCCAGGCGAGGTCGCGGCCCAGCCGATCGAAGCGCCAGCCCGCGTCGTGCGCGTCCTGCCCGCGGCGCTCGAGGAACTTCACCGGTGCGTAGAGGAAGGCGCCCACCGCCACCGCGCCGACCAGACGGTGCAAGAGCGGCACCCAGGCGCCCGCCACCTCCAGGCACGCCAGGCCGGCGATCACCGCCGCCCAGACGAGCACCGCCTCGCGAACGGGCCTCAGCGCGACACCGGAAGCCCGAGCGCCTTCCACCGGTCCATTCCCCCCTGCAGGCTCATGGCCTTGCGCCCCAGCTGCCGCAGCCATCCGGCCGCGTTGAAGGAACGCATCCCCACCTTGCACACCGTCACCACTTCCCGCTCTTCGGGGATCTCTGCCAGCCGCGCGGGCAGCTCGTTCATGGGGATGTTCACGCTCCCCGCGATGCGCCCCTCGACGGCCAGCTCGGGGGCGTTGCGCACGTCCACCACCAGGGGCGGGCTCGGCGCGCCCATCTTCTCTTGCAGCGACCTGGCGTCGATCTCGGTCATCGGGTCCTCGCTTGGCGGATGTAGCGGTCGAGGTCCTCGCGGTCGATCAGCGAGAGGATCTCCACGGTGTTTCCCTCTCCCCGGCGGTAGATCAGGCGCACGTCGGTGGCGATGCGGATGCGGTAGTAGCCCGGCAGCCCCTCCAGGGCGATGGCGCGCAGGGACCCGTGTCGCCAGTCGCGCGCCAGCAACGAGACCTTGTCGAACGCCGCCCGCTGCATGCGCCGGTCCCAGCGCTGGATGGAGTCGTAGAACTCGCGGGTGAAGATGGGGATGAGGAAGGTGGACGCCTCCTCGGCGCTGGGCAGCGCCTCGTCCTCCGCGGGCGCCAGGGGTGTCGGTGCGGCCGCCGGGGCCTTCTGGGCCAGGGCGAGCTGCGCGCGCGCCTCGTCGCGCTCCCCGGCCGCCGTCCGCAGCCGCTCGGAGAGCGAGCGGTTCTCGTCGGCCAGCCTGCGCGCCTCGGAGAGCGCCCGGCCCTCGCCGGCGGCGGTGAGCCGCGCCGCCTCGGCGGAAGCCCGGGTCAGCTCCGCGCGCACCGTCGAAAGCTCTTCCCGCGCCTCGGCCAGCGCTCTCTCCCGCGCCACGATGTCCGCCCGCGAGGTGCCGAGCTGCTCGCGCAGGGAATCGCGTTCCTTCTCCGCCCGCTCCGCGCCCTTGCGCGCCTCCTCCAGCTCCTTGCGCAGCTCCTGCACGTCGGCGGGAAGCTGCGGCTTGCGGGGAGGAGCCTTGGCCTTGGCCGGCGCGTCCAGGGCCTCGATGCCCAGCTCGATGGCGGAGAGCGCGTAGGGGCGCAGCTTCTCGTCGTCGTCGATCAGCGCCCGCCAGACGACCCGGGCCAGGTGCTGCAGGGGATCGCCGGTGAACAGCTCCAAGAGGTCGCGGTAATGCTCGTCGGAAAGCGGCTTGCCCTCCAGCACCGGGTTGCGCAGCGACTCGCGGATCGCCTTCTCCAGCATCAGGCCCGCGTCCTTGGCGGCCCGCGCCTCGTCCGCGAGCAGCCGCGCCACCTGGTTGGGAGGCATGGCCTCCAGCCGGTACCCGGGACTGTAGAGGCGCAGCTCGCCGCAGAGCTCGAGCAGGCGGCGATCGGCGAAGCAGAGCTCGAGGAACTCGCCCAGGGCCTGCGCGTCGAGCTGATCCAGGGGAAGGGGCGCGGCGGAGAGGGGAATCTCGGCCTCGGGGGCGGGCTCTCCTGCAGCCTCCTCCGCCTTGGCCTTGGCCGCCTTGCTCTTCTTCCCCATCGCGGGCGGCACTAGAGAGCGTATTCTCCCCGGATGCAAGCGCTGGTGACAGGGGCGGCCAGGCGGCTGGGCAAGGCCATCGCCCTCGAGCTGCACCGCGCCGGCCACCGGGTGGCGGTGCACTACCGCACCTCGCGCGCGGAGGCGGAGGAGACGGCCGCGCTCCTCGGCGGCGCGCCGCTGGTGCAGGGCGACCAGGCGGCCGAGCCCGAACGGATCGTGCTGGAGGCCGCCCAGGCGCTGGGCGGGCTGGATCTGCTGGTGTGCAGCGCGGCGCAGTTCGAGAAGGCGCCGGCGGAGAGCCTCTCCCGCGCCCGGTTCGAGGCGATGCTGGCGGCGGACCTCACCGGACCCTTCTTGCTCATGCAGGCCGCGCTCCCGCTCTTGCGCGCCTCGCGCGGGTCCATCGTCACCCTGCTCGACGTCTGCGGCACCAGCCAGGTGTGGAAGGGCTACGCCCACTACGCGGCGGCGAAGGCGGGCCTCGCCGCCCTCACCCGGCTCCTCGCCCTGGAGTGGGCGCCGGAGGTGCGCGTCAACGGCGTCGCTCCCGGCGCCGTCCTGCTTGCGGCCGGGACCGACCCGGAAGGGCTGCAGAAACGGATCCCGCTGGGGCGCATCGGAAAGCCCGAGGACGTGGCCCGCGCCGTCCGCTTCCTCGCCCAGGAGCCCTTCATCACCGGCGAAATCCTCACTGTGGACGGGGGGCGCTCCCTGAATCCCTGGTCTTCCGGAGGCATCTGACTATACTGGAAAACATGGATACCCAGACCGAGACCACCAATTCGAAGATCCAGGCCGACAACGCCCCCGCCGCTGTCCGCCTGACCGAGAGGGCCGCGGCCATGGTGAAGGAGACCATCGAGCGTGAGGGCCTGCAGGGCTCCGGCCTGCGCGTGGCGGTGGTGGGTGGCGGATGCTCCGGCTTCCAGTACAGCCTGGACATCGAGAAGGACGAGCGAACGGGCGACCTGGTGTTCGAGGTCAGCGGCGTGAAGTGCTTCGTCGACCCGATGAGCTCGATGTACCTGCTGGGCGTGGAGATCGATTACGTCGAGGGCCAGTTCGGCCAGAGCGGGTTCAGCTTCAAGAACCCCAACGCGAAGCACACCTGCGGCTGCGGTTCCAGTTTCAGCGCCTGACACTCCCGCACATCTCCTGAAGGGGGAGGCGGCCAGGCGGCCCCCTCCCTCTTCGCGCTTCGTCCTCCCCAGCCCTCGTCGGTTGGCATCTCCAGCGCCAATCGCCACCGTCTCCTCCATCACCCACAGGAGGACAGATGAAGATCATTGGATTCGCCGCGCTCGCGCTCGCCCTTTCGGCGTTCGGCGCCCGCGCGCAGAGCAGCACGAACAGCAGCGAGAACAGCACCACCACCACCAAGACGCAGACCTCCACCGAGGACAAGGGCACGGCCACGCTGCCGGCTGACCAGAACAGCAGCGCGCTGCCCGGCAACTCGGCCAACACCAGTTCGGCCAACAGCTCGCTGCCGAGCAACAATCCGTCGGCGAACACCACTCCGGCGGACGACACCTCGGCGAAGGTGAAGCAGTCGGACGACCAGAGCTCCAACCACGACATGTCGAACTCCAACTCCACTTCCCACGACAGCAAGGCGCAGAAGAAGGAGAAGAAGCACCAGAAGAAGGCCGAGCCGCAGGGCCGCAGCGAGTCGAGCTCGATGCACCACAGCCAGTCCTCGACCACCGGCAGCTCCGACACCGCCAAGAGCGGGTCGGCCGGCGACACCAGAAGCGCTCCCGCCGCTTCCTCCTCCTCTTCCGGCCAGTCCGCTCCGGGGAGCGTGGCCCGTCCCGCCAGCCCCGACACCAGCAGCGATGCGAACAAGGATCCGGGCATGTCGTCGAAGCCAGGCGACGTGAGCGGCCAGCCCACCGACACGCAGAAGCCGATCGACACGCGGAAGCCCGCCGACACGCCGGCTCCCAGCGATTCCGCGAGCCAGCCGCAGGGCAAGTAGCCGTCCAGCCAGGGGGAGGGCCGTTGTGCAGTGGACACGGCGTGCCCACCTTCCTGGAGTTCGCCCGGCCATCCGGCCGGGCTTTTCGCAAGGGGGATGAAGAATGCTGAAGGGAATCATCGCGGCGCTGGCCCTGGGTCTCGCGCTGCCGGCCTTCGCCGAGAGCGATGCTGCCAAGGACGCGAAGGACAACGCGGCGAACAAGGTGGACGACGCCAAGGACACCCTGCACACCGACAGCGGGACGGCCAAGACCAAGCGCCACGCGAAGAAGGCGGTGCGCAATGCCAAGAAGAGCGCGCGCGACACCAAGAACGAGGCGAAGAAGCAGGTGAACGAGGCGACGAAGTAGGACGATTTGTTGCCAGGCGGCCCGGGCGCGGGATGCTCGGGCCGCATGGCGGCCCCCCTCCCGCAGGACGACGGCGGCATCGACGTCGTCAACGCTCCGCAGGACCTCTGGGGCGACCTCTACCACGAGCTGATGCGGGCGCCCTGGTGGCTGACCCTGCTCTGCATCGCGGCGATGGTGCTGGCCATCAACCTGCTCTTCGCCCTGGTGTACGTGAGCACCGGCGGGATCGCAGGCGCCCGCCACGGCTCGTTCGCCGACGCCTTCTTCTTCAGCGTGCAGACGGTGGGCACCATCGGGTACGGCGCCATGTACCCGCAGTCGATGGCCGCGCACCTGGCGGTGACGGCGGAGTCCATCGTCTCCCTGGTGGCGGTGGCGCTGGCCACCGGCCTGGTGTTCACCAAGTTCTCCATCCCGGTGGCGAAGCTGGAGTTCGCCCGCAACGCCGTCCTCTACGTGCAGGACGGGGTGCGCACCCTCGCCCTGCGGATGGCGAACCGGCGAGGGAACTTCATCGTCGAGGCGCACGCGCGGGTGACCTTGGTGCGCGGGGAAACCACCCGGGAGGGAGTGTTCTTCTACCGGCTATACGACCTGCGGCTGGTGCGCGAGCGCTCCTCCGTGCTGGGGCGGAGCTGGACGGTCTTCCACCGCATCGAGGGCGACAGCCCGCTGCGCGACCTGACGCCGGAGTCGCTGCGGGGAGCGGACGTGGAGCTGATCGTTTCCCTCAACGGCACGGACGGGACCACCTACCAGACCATGCACTCCCGCCACCGCTACCTGCCCGAGGAGATCTCCTTTGGCGTGCGCTACGCCGACATGCTCACCCCCAAGCCCGACGGCAGGGTGGAGCTGGACTACTCCCGGCTGCACGACACCGTGCCGGCTTCGTATTAGGAGATGGCGAGCAGCCCGCTCTCCTGGAGCGCGTTGAGGATGTCGTCCACGCTCCGGTAGCTGAGCGAGAGCAGTTCCTCCTTGCGGTAGCGGATCACGCCCTGCCCGTCGACGATGAACAACGAGCGGCGCGCGCTCCCCATCAACCCCCTCACCCCGTAGGCGGCGGCCACCATCCCGCCCTCGTCGGCGAGCAAAGGGAAGGAGAGCGCATAGCTCTTGGCCATCCGCTCGTGCAGCTCCAGGGTATCGGTGGAGACGGCCCAGAGCACCGCCCCGGTCTTGAGAAGGCGCTGGCGCTGCGCCTCGTAGTGCTGCAGCTGCCGGGTGCAGACGGGCGTGAAATCCCCCGGGTAGAAGGCTAGAACCACCACCTTGCCCCGCTGGTCGGCGAGGTGATACGCGCCGGGCGGCACGCCGTTCAAGGTGAAGTCGGGGGCGAGCTCGCCCTCCTTGAGGTGCATGAAGGGATGGTAGTCCAAATGGAAGCGGTGATCATCGACGCAGTCCGGACCCCGGTGGGAAAGCTGCGCGGATCGCTGTCGGGAGTGCGTCCGGACGATCTCGGGGCGTACGTCATCGAACAGTTGCTCAAGCGCAACCCGGCCGCCCAGCCGGCGGCCGTGGAGGAGGTCTTCTTCGGCTGCGCCAACCAGGCAGGCGAGGACAACCGCAACGTGGCGAGGATGGCCCTGCTCCTCGCCGGCCTGCCCGATCAGGTGCCGGGAGTGACCCTCAACCGCCTCTGCGCCAGCGGCCTGGAGGCGGCGGTGCAGGCTTCCCGGGCCATCCGCCTGGGCGACATGGAGCTGTGCGTGGCCGGCGGGGTGGAGAGCATGACCCGGGCTCCCTGGTCGGTGATGAAGCCCGCCGACGGCTTCCCCGGCGGCTCGCTGCAGAGCTACGACACCTCGCTCGGCTGGCGTTTTCCCAACCCCCGCCTGGCGCAGCGCTTCCCCCTGGAGAGCATGGGGGAGACGGCCGAGAACGTGGCGGCGCACTACCGCATTCCCCGGGAGAAGCAGGACGAGTTCGCGCTCCGCTCCCACCAGCGGGCCCTGGCGGCGCAGGAGGCCGGACGCTACCGGGCGGAGATGTTGCCGGTGACGGTGCCGGGAAAGCAGCCGGTGACGGTGGAGCGCGACGAGGGGCCGCGCGCCGACACTTCGCTGGAGAAGCTCGCCAGGCTGAAGCCCTCGTTCCGCGAGGGCGGGACGGTGACTCCCGGCAACAGCAGCTCGCTCAACGACGGCGCCGCGGCGCTCCTGCTCGCCTCCGCGCGCAAGGCTTCCGAGCTGGGCCTCAAGCCGCTGGCGCGGGTGGTGGCGGCGGCCAGCGCCGGCGTCGATCCCCGGGAGATGGGGATGGGGCCGGTGCCCGCCACGCAGAAGGCGCTGAAGAAGGCTGGGCTTGCGGCCAGGCAGCTCGACCTGGTGGAGCTGAACGAGGCTTTCGCCGCACAGGCGCTGGCGGTGATCCAGGAACTGGAGCTGGACCCCGAGCGGGTGAACGTGGACGGAGGCGCCATTGCCATCGGCCACCCGCTGGGGATGAGCGGGGCGCGCATCCTTGGCCACCTCGTGCACGCGCTCAAGGCGCGCGGGGGGCGCTATGGACTCGCCACCCTTTGCGTCGGCGTGGGCCAAGGGGTGTCGGTGATCGTCGAGTCGATTTGACGGGCGCTCTGGCCACGCCCATTCTGGGTGGAGATGGCCAAGGACCGGGAATACCTGCAGGCGCTGGTCGAGGGGCAGAGGCCGGCGCGGATGGTGGGGCTGTTCACGGCCCGCGCCATGAAGCCCCAGGACCTGGACCGGCTGGTCCAGGCCTGCGTGGGCTCGATGCGCCAGGAGGACCCGGGCGCCTCGCTCGCGCTCGCCCCCATGGGGACGCCCTCTCCCCAGGAGCTGGCCACGCAGCGCACCTGGCGGGTGACGGTGGTGGACGGCGGGGAGGCGGCGCCGCACGACTGCCTGGTGCAGCTCTTCGACATGCGCGATCCGCAGAGCCCGCACCGCGAGCTGCTCGATCACATCGGGGCCCGGGACCCGGAGCTCTCCGAGGCGGCCAGCCACCTGCAGCAGAACGCGCAGGCCTACCTGGCGGTGGCCAGCGGCGGCCTGGACGCGCAGGAGCGCATCCATCCCTTCCAGAACCTGGTGAGCTTGTTCGCCAGCGCGCTGGGGGCGGCCATCGTGGATCCGTCGGCGGCCATCGTCACCAACGATCCGGGGGAGTGGGCGGAGGCGATGGAGATGTCGCTGCAGATCGAGAAGGAGATGGGGACGCTGCGCCGTTGAGCTGGAGGCTGGCGCGCTCGCACCGGTCTCCGTCGTAGGATGCGCGCCCAAATGGCCGACGCCTCCCCTTCCCCGGAGAGCTCCTTCCGCAGCCTTCGCCGTTCCCTCTCCCATGCGGTGTTCGAGGTGGCGCTGGTGGTCCTCGGCGTGGTCCTCGGCCTGGCGGTGAACAACTGGCGGGAGGCCGCCCAGCAGCGCGGGCGGACGGAGGACATGCGCAGGGAGTTCGCCGAGGAGATCCGCGCCAACCGCGACGAGCTCGCCTCCGAGGGAGTGGCGCCGCTGCACCGGAAGCTGGCCGAAGCCTGGACCCGGCTGGCTACCCTGCCCGCGCCCAGGCCGGCCGATCGCGACGCGGCCTGGAGCGTGGCCAGCACCGGGATGCACCCTTTCCAGCCCCGGGACGCGGTCTGGACCGCATTCGCCCGCGGGGAGCTGATGGAGCGCATGCCGTCCAGGGAGGTGCTGCAGCTGGCGGAGATCTACCGGGCGCAGGAAGGGCTGCGCGAGCTGAACCGCTCGCTCTATGCGGCCGTGGTGGTGCCGACCTCCGAGTCGGAGACGCCCCGGTTCATCCGCAGCCAGGCGAACGTGATCCGCCTGACGCTCATCGACATCACCTCGGCGGAGAGCCGCCTGCTCGACCTCTACCAGCACGCGCTGCGCTGAGCGGGTTCGCCGACCCGCGTCCTCTGGTGGCCCGCGCACCGATCCGGTAGCGTTGAGCGCGTGGAATTGCGCGGCCTCCTGGTCGAGCTGAAGCGCCGGCGCGTCTTCCGCGTGCTGGTCGGCTACGGGGTGGTCTCGTTCGCGGTCCTCCAGGTCATCGAGCCCATCCAGCACGCGCTCGGGCTCTCCGACGCGGCGCTCAAGCTGGTGGTGGTGCTGCTCGGAGTGGGATTCCCCGTCTCGATGGTGCTGGCCTGGGCGTTCGACATCAGCCCGGCCGGCATCGAGCGGACGCCGCCCGCGGGGGTTGCCGCGCTGCGGGGGCCGCGGCTTCCGCTGCTGCTCGCCGGCATCGGGGCGCTGGTGGCGGCGCCAGGCATCCTCTGGATCTTCCTGCGCGGATCGCGGCCTGCCGACGTTTCCCTGCAGGCGAGGGTCGAGGCCGCGGCGCCCGCGTCGGAGATGCGCCAGGCGCCGTCGATCGCCGTACTGCCGCTGGTCAACATGAGCTCCGACAAGGAGCAGGAGTACTTCTCCGACGGGCTCTCCGAGGAGTTGCTCAACTTGCTGGCGCAGGTGCCGCAGCTTCGCGTCATCGCCCGCACCTCGTCCTTCTCCTTCAAGGGGAAGAACGTCGACGTCGCCACCATCGCCAAGGTGCTGGACGTGGCGAACGTCCTGGAGGGGAGCGTGCGCAGGTCTGGCAACAAGCTG
>DATKAG010000533.1:0-3376 GCA_035498355.1 Myxococcales bacterium
CTACCACCAGGGCGCGGACGCGGTGGGCGACAACGACAACGCCGAGGACCTGGGCCCCCCGGTGGAGCTCGACTCGCCGGAGGACGTCCTGCGGCCGCTGGGTCCGCCGGTGGAGCTGGCTTCCCCGGAGCAGTTCCTGCGCCCCATCGACCACGACGACCCCGATCTCCCCGCCGCCATCCCCGAGGCGGAGCAGCCGCCGCCGGAACCGAAGCCGAAGCGCTCCAAGGCCATCGCCCAATGGCGTCCGGCCAGCTCGCTGGAGGTGAAGGGCGAGCACCGGGTGGCCGTGCACACCCGCGGAGGGCGCACCCTGCGCGGCACCCTGCGCGACATCGACCTCGCCAAGTCGCAGTTCGCCTTCCTCCCCCAGGGTGGAGGGGCGGAGTCCATCTACCACTCCGACGTGAAGGCCATCTTCTTCATGCTCGCCCCGGGGGAGAAGCCGCACGAGGGCGATGGCGCGAAGGTGCGCGTCACCTTCGCCGACGGCCGGGTGATCGAGGGCACCCGCGAGGGCGCCGACGCGAAGCACGGCTTCTTCCTCGTGCCTTCGGACGCCGCCCGCACGAATACCCGGCGCATCTATGTAGCCCGGGAGGCGACGGAGATCATCGAAAACCGGTAATCCGGCTCAGTGCAGATACTTGTCCGACCCCCGCCCCGACCCGAACGGCCCCGCCTCGTCGTCCTTGCGCACCACCCGCAGCTTGCTGCGCCGCAGGCGGCGGTCGATCCACCACACGCGCATGCGCAGCATGAAGTTGCGCGGCGCCACTCCCCGGGCGAAGAGCACGCCCGCCCCCAGCCCGAAAAGCTGGGGCAGGTAGGGCACCCACCCGGTCATGAGCATGAAGAGCACGGTGATGCCGGCGGAGACGGGCAGCATCCAGCGCGCCTGCACGGGGACGAAGTAGAGGAAGATCTGCGCGCTGGGCATCAGCACCGCGAAAGCCGCGATCAGCCCCTCCAGCGACGACCAGTTGCCGAAGTAGGAGTGCGTCCACACGGCGGGGACGAAGAAGCCCACCGCCGAGGTGGCCAGCGCTCCCGCGGCGCCGGTGAGGAAATAGAAGATCACGAACCTGCGCGTCCCCCAGGCCTGCTCCAACGCCGCGCCCAGGAGCCAGAGGCCGAGCAGGGAGAAGAGCAGCCCGATGGGGTCCGGGGTGAGAAAGGTGTAGGTGAGCGGCTGCCAGACCTGGCCGTGCCAGAAGCGGCCCGGGGAGAAGACCACCAGCCGGATCAGCGCGGCGCCCGAATCGCCCAGCACCGCCGCGAGGATGGAAACGGCCAGCGTGGCCGCCCCCAGCCACTTGACGCCCCGCGTGAGCGGAGGGACGCCGAACCCCATCGCCGGCTGGCCGCGCGGGCTCATCGTCTGACCAGTCTAAGAGCCTAGCTGCGCGGGCGCTCGCGGTAGAAGAGCGTGATCGTCAGGCAATGGAACTCCTTGTCGGAAGACTGGGTGACGATCTTGTCCACGATCTCCACCTGCGGGTTCTCCTGCACCCAGCGGGTGATGTTGTCGCCCATCTGCTCCCGGTCGCGGGCCAGGGTGGTGGAGAAGATCTTCATCCCGGAGAACTGGACGACGCTCATGAGCGGACCTCGCGGACGATCTGGGCCACTTCGGATTCGCTGAGGGTGCGGTCGCTGGCCTTGGCCCGGGCCAGCACCGCCTTGGCCAGGGGCTCGTCGGCGGGGATCTCGTGCCGGGCCAGCCAGTGCTTGACGTTGGAGAGGCCGCTCATGGGCCCGATCTCGATCTGCTGCTCCTTGCCGAACTCGCCCGCCGGCACCCCGCTGTAGATGCGATCGGAGAGCCAGCGCTCGCCCTTGCGCTGCGCCTTGATGATGGCGGCGGCGTGCACCCCGGTGGCGGTGCGGAAGGCGTCCCGGCCCGAGACCGGGTAGTTGGCGGGCAAGGTGTGGCCGGTGGCCTGGGCCGCCAGCTCGACGAAGCGCACCAGCTTCGACATGTCCCGCGGGCCGTAGACCGGGTGGCCCATCAGCTTGAGGTTGACGAGGAGCTGGTCGCAGGCGGTGTTGCCCACCCGCTCGCCGATGCCCGCGGCGCAGCCGTGCAGCCGCGTCGCTCCCGCCCCCCCGGCGGCCAGGGCGTTGGCCAGGGCCAGGCCGCGATCGTTGTGCCCGTGCCAGTCCAGCCCGATGTCAGGCCCCGCCACTTCCCTGGCGAATCGCACCAGGGCGGCCGAGCCTTCCGGGGTGGCGTGGCCCACGGTGTCGCAGAGGCAGAGCCTCCGGGCGCCGGCTTCGATGGCGCTCTTGAACAGGCGGCGCAGATCCTCGGGCTTGCTCCGGGTGGTGTCCTCGGTGACGTAGGCGACCTGCAGGCCCTCCTTCACCGCGAAGGAGATGGCCTCCACCGACTGCTTCTCGATGAAGGAGAGGTCCCACTCCTCGGCGTACTGGCGGATGGGCGAGCTGCCGATGAAGGCGTAGACCTCCAGCGGCACTCCCGTCTGTTGCTGCACCTCGGCGGCGGGGGCGATGTCGGAGACCACGGTGCGGCAGGCCACGTTGACGCGGATCTTCAGGCGCGCGTCGCGCTTCTCCTCCAGCAGCCGCTTCACCGCCGCGCGCTGGTGCGGCCCCGCGCCGGGCAGGCCCACGTCGAGCTGGGCCACTCCCAGCTCGTCGAGCAGGTGGAGGATCTCGATCCTGGTCCCCATGGGCGGGTCGACCGCCGAGGGGCTCTGGATCCCGTCGCGCAGGGTCTCGTCCAGGACCTCCGCCCCCGCCAGGAGCCCCAGCCCGCCGGCGCGGTTCCAGTCGTGGAAGAGGTCCTGCTCCCGCATGGGCGGATCCTATGCCGACTCGAGCAGCAGCGCGATGCCCTGCCCCCCGCCGATGCAGGCCGAGCCGATGCTCCGGCGCACGCCCCGGCGCTTCATCTCGTAGAGCAGGTGGGCGGTGATGCGCGCGCCCGAGGCGGCCAGCGGATGGCCCACCGCGATGGCCCCGCCGTCGACGTTGGTGCGGTCGCGGGGCAGGCCCAGGTCCTTCTCCACCGCCAGGTACTGGGGGGCGAAGGCCTCGTTCACCTCGAAGAGATCGAAGTCCGTGAGCTTCGCCTGGTGGCGCTCGAGAGCCCTGCGGATGGCCGGGGCCGGCCCGATCCCCATGATGGAGGGATCGCAGCCCGAGATACCCCAGCCGGCCAGCTTGCCGAGGGGGGCGAGCCCCTTGCGCTCGGCGAACTGGCGGGTGGCCAGGATCAGCGCGGCCGCGCCGTCGCAGATGCCGCTGGCCGCGCCGGCGTGGATCACCCCGTCCTTCTTGAACACCTTGGGGAGCTTCGCCAGCCCCTCCACGGTGGTCTCGGGCCGGTTGTGCTCGTCGCGCGCGAACT
>DATKAG010000534.1:0-18620 GCA_035498355.1 Myxococcales bacterium
GGCGATCAGCACCCGCTCGCACATCTATTACAAGTACGAGGGTGTCTCGCCCTCGGGCAGCCACAAGCCGAACACCGCCGTCGCCCAGGCCTTCTACAACGCCAAGGAGGGGGTGAAGCGCCTCGCCACCGAGACCGGCGCCGGGCAGTGGGGCAGCTCGCTGGCCTTCGCCGGCGCGCTCTTCGGCCTGGAGGTGACGGTGTACATGGTGCGCGTCAGCTACGAGCAGAAGCCCTACCGCCGCTCGATGATGCACGCCTGGGGCGCCAAGGTCTTCCCCTCGCCCACCGACAAGACCAATGCCGGCCGCAGCATCCTGGCCAAGGATCCGCGGAGCAACGGCTCCTTGGGCATCGCCATCTCCGAGGCGGTGGAGGACGCCGCCACCCACGAGGACACCAAGTACTCGCTGGGCTCGGTGCTCAACCACGTCTGCATGCACCAGACGGTGATCGGGCAGGAGGCGCAGGAGCAGATGAAGCTGGCGGGCGAGTACCCGGACGTGGTGATCGCCTGCCACGGCGGGGGGAGCAACTTCTCCGGCATCGCGCTGCCCTTCGCCCGCGACAAGATCAACGGGCGCAGCGTGCGGCTGCTGGCGGCGGAGCCCTCCAGCTGCCCCTCGCTCACCAAGGGCGTGTACGCTTTCGACTACGGCGACACGGTGGGGATGACGCCGATCGTGAAGATGCACACCCTGGGGCACGACTTCATGCCCCCGGGCATCCATGCCGGCGGCCTGCGCTACCACGGCGCGGCGCCCCTGGTCTCCAGCCTCCTGCACGACGGGCTGATCGAGGCGGTGGCCTACCCGCAGCGCTCCTGCTTCGAGGCAGCCGTCACCTTCTCCCGCTCGGAGGGAATCATCCCCGCGCCGGAGAGCTCGCACGCGGTCAAGGCGGCCATCGACGAGGCGAAGAAGGCGGACGCGGAGGGGAAGTCGAAAGTGATCCTCTTCAACCTCTCCGGCCACGGCTTCTTCGACCTGGCGGCGTACGACCAGTACTTCGCCGGCAAGCTGGAGGACTTCGAGTACCCGCGGGAGGCGGTGGAGAAGTCGATGAAGAACCTGCCCAAGGTCGAGGTCTGAGATGGCCGCCGGACTGCAGATCGAGCCGCTCCAGGGCGTGCTGTTCGACGCGGGAAAGGCGGGCCCCCTCGACCGGCTCCTTGCCCCGCCTTACGACGTGATCTCGCCCCAGGAACGGGACTCGTTGGCGGGTCTGAGTCCGCACAACGTGGTGCGGCTGGTGCTTCCCCAGGGCGAGGGCGACGAGCGCTACACGAACGCGGCCAAGATCTACCGCGAGTGGCTGGCCGCGGGCGTATTGCGGCGCGACGCGCAGCCCGCCCTCTACCGCTACCAGCAGCAGTTCACCGCCGAGGGGAAGAGCTACACCCGCAGCGGGTTCATCGGCCGGGTGAAGCTGCGGCGCTTCGACGAACGGGTGGTGCTCCCCCACGAGCGGACGCTCTCCGCGCCCAAGCAGGATCGGCTCAAGCTCACCCGCGCCTGCGGCGCCTGGTTCTCGCAGGTGTTCGCCCTCTACTCCGATCCTTCGGGGGCCACGGAGGCGGCTTTCGAGGGCCTGGCCGGGAAGCCGCCGGAGATCGAGGCGCGCACGGGCGACGGGACCACGCATCGCCTGTGGCGGGTGACCGACGCGGGGGCGCACAGGCGGCTGCAGGCGGCGATGGCCGAGCGGCGCGCCTACATCGCCGATGGCCACCACCGCTACGAAACCATGCTGGCCTTGCGCGACGAGCTGCGCACCGAGGGCGCGCAGTACGGGCCGCTCTTCCTCTGCCGCATGGAGGATCCCGGCCTGGCGGTGCTGGCTACCCACCGGGTAGTGCACTCGCTGCCCTCGTTCGACCTGGAAGGAGCGCTGCGGCGGGCCGGCCAGTTCTTCACCGCCGAGGAGCAGCGGCCGGGCGACCCCGAGGCGGTGCGGGCCGAGCTGGCGCGGCGTGGGCAGCGCGGACCGACGGTGGCGCTGGCCAGCGGCGGGCGGCTGTACTTCCTCACCCTGCGGCCGGACGCAAATCTGCTGGAGGCGGTGCCTGGCCCGGAGGTCCTGCGGCGACTGGACGTGACCCTGCTCCACTCGCTCCTCCTGGAGCGCATCCTGGGCATCGACCGGGCGGCGCAGGAGAAGCAGACGAACCTGCGTTACGTGAAGGACCTGGGGCAGGCGCTGCGAGAGGCAACCGGTTCCGGCGTCCAGGCGGCGTTCCTGCTCAACCCCACCCGGGTGCAGGACCTGAAGGCGGTAGCGGATGCGGGCGAGGTGATGCCGCAGAAGTCGACTTACTTCTTCCCCAAGCTCGCCTCGGGGCTGGTCATCCACTCGCTGGACTGAGAAGCGCCTACTTCTTCGCCGCCGCCTGCTTCTCGCGGAACTCCTTGATCATCTGCTCCTGCGTCGCCCGCGGGACCGGCTGGTACTTGGCGAACTCCATGGAGAACTCGCCCTTGCCCTGGGTGGCCGAGCGCAAATCCGTGGAGTACCCGAACATCTCCGAGAGCGGCACGTGGGCGGTGGCGATCACGTAGCCCTCCACCGTCTCGGTGTTCTGGATGATGCCCCGGCGCTGGTTGAGCTGGCCCACCACCGCGCCCTGGAACTCCTCGGGCGCCTGCACCTCCACGTTCATGATGGGCTCGAGGATCACCGGCTTGGCCCGCTCGTAGGCCTCGCGGAAGCCCATCAGGGCGGCGGTCTTGAAGGCCTGCTCGCTGGAGTCGACCGCGTGGGAGAGGCCGTCGTTGATCACGCAGCGCACCTTCACCACCGGGAAGCCGATCAGGGAGCCCTTCTTCACCGCCTCCTTGAAGCCCTTGTCGCAGGCGGGGATGAACTCGCGGGGGATGGCGCCGCCCACCACGTCGTCCACGAACTCGTACTGCTCCACCGCGTCGTCGGGGAGCGGCTCGATGTAGCCGGCCACCCGGGCGAACTGGCCGGAGCCGCCGGTCTGCTTCTTGTGGGTGTAGTGGAACTCGCCCCGCTGCTGCACCGCCTCCCGGTAGGCCACCTGGGGCGCGCCCACCACCACCTCGCAGTTGTACTCGCGCTTGATGCGCTCCATGTAGATCTCGAGGTGCAGCTCGCCCATGCCGGAGGCGATGGTCTGCGCCGACTCCTCGTCGCGGTGCACGCGGAAGGTCGGGTCCTCGCGGGTGAAGCGGTTGAGCGCCTTGCTGAAGTTGGCCGCGCCCGCCTTCTCCTTGGGGGCGATGGCCAAAGAGATCACCGCGTCGGGCACGTGCATGGAGGTCATGGTGTACTTCACCGTGCCGTCGGTGAAGGTGTCGCCCGAGGCGCAGTCCACCCCGAACATGGCGATGATGTCGCCGGCCTCCGCCGCCTCGATGTCGTGCATCTCGTCGGCGTGCATGCGCACCAGGCGGGGGACCTTCACCCTCTTCCCGTCGCGGGAGTTGACGATGAAGTCGCCCTTGGCCACCCGGCCCTGGTAGGTGCGCATGTAGGTGAGCTGCCCGTAGCGCCCGTCCTCCAGCTTGAAGGCCAGCCCCACGAAGGGCTTCTTCGGGTCGGACTCGAGGACCACCTTCTCCTCGTTCTTGTTCTGGTCGTGCGCCTCGTTCACCACCTCCTTGGGGTTGGGGAGGTAGTAGACGACTCCGTCGAGCAGGTGCTGCACGCCCTTGTTCTTGTAGGCCGAGCCGCAGAACACCGGGGTGAGCTTGAGCTGCAGGGTGCCGGCGCGCACCGCCCGGCGGATGTCCTCCACCGCGGGCTCCTTGTCCTCGAGGAAGAGCTCGGTGAGCTTGTCGTCGAAGTCGGCGGCCGCGGCGATCAGGTCGTGGCGCATCGACTTCGCCTGCTCCAGCAGCTCGGCGGGGATCCCCTCGGTGCGGATGGTCTCCCCGTTCTCCCCGTCGTAGTAGTGGGCCTTCATCGTCACCAGGTCCACCACGCCCTGGAACTTCTCCTCCGCGCCGATGGGCAGCTCCATCATCACCGCGTTGTGGTTCAGCTTCTCCCGCAACTGCTGGCTGACGCGGAAGGCGTTGGCGCCGGCCCGGTCCATCTTGTTGATGAAGGCCAGCCGGGGGACCTTGTAGCGGCGCATCTGCCGGTCGACGGTGATGGACTGCGACTGCACCCCGGAGACGGAGCAGAGGACGAGGATGGCGCCGTCCAGCACCCGCAGCGCGCGCTCCACCTCGATGGTGAAGTCGACGTGCCCGGGGGTGTCGATGATGTTGATGTTGTGCGTCTCCCGCGACCCGTCGGTGGCGTCCCACTCGCAGTAGGTGGCAGCGGACTGGATGGTGATGCCCTTCTCCCGCTCCAGGTCCATGGAGTCCATCTTGGCGCCCACGGCGTCCTTGCCCTTCACCTCGTGGATCTGGTGGATCCGCCCCGTGTAATAGAGGATGCGCTCGGAGAGCGTCGTCTTGCCCGAGTCGATGTGGGCGGAGATGCCGATGTTGCGGATGAAGTCGATGTTCGCCACGTCTGCTGTGCCTTCCTCGTGCCCCGGGTGAAAAGGGGCGCTGCAACTACCAAGAATCGGTGCCAAAAATCAAGCGCCCGGCGGCGCTCCTGGCGCAGGAGTCTGCCATCCGAAATCCTCTCGGGCGACTTCTTGGATGCGCCCGGGCGCTTTGCGTTTCCCTGGCCGGGAAGCATGTTGGCCGGCGGATGACGCAGATCGAGCACCTGCAACGGCACGGTTACAGGCGCAACGGGACGGTGAAATCGGGCTTTCGCTTCGCCGGCGCCCCGCCGGGGGAGCTGCCCAGGCTGCGCTCGCTCAAGCTCCCCCCGGCCTGGACGGAGGTGGCCGTCAGCCGCGATCCCCGGGCGAAGCTGCAGGCGATCGGCCGGGACCGCAAGGGCCGCTGGCAATACCGCTACAGCGCCGGGGCGGTGCGGCTGCGGGAGAGGAAGAAGTACCAGAGGTTGCTGGCGTTCGGGCGGGCGCTCCCGCGCATGCGCCGGGCGATCGACCGGGGGATGCGCCTTTCCGGCCTCCCCCGCGAGAAGGTGATGGCCTGCATCCTCCGCATCCTCTCCACCTGCTTCATGCGGCCCGGAAGCCAGGTCTACGCCAGGGAGAACGGCTCGTTCGGGATCGCCACCCTGCAGAACCGGCACGCCTCGGTGCAGGGCGACATGGTGCGCTTCCAGTACCGGGGCAAGGCGGGCAAGGAACAGGTCCGCGAGCTGCGCGACCGGCGGGTGGCGCGCATCGTCCGCGAGCTGAAGAAGCTCCCCGGCAAGGACCTCTTCCAGTACGTCGCCGAGGACGGTGCGGTGGTGAACATCCGCCGCCGGCACATCAACGAGCACATCAAGGAATTGATGGGGGAGCGCTTCTCCGCCAAGGACTTCCGCACCTGGGCGGGGACCTTGATCGCCGCCTGCGCCCTGGCCCGCCTGGCGGAGGAGGAGATCCCCGGCCGTACCGATCGCCGCAAGCTGGTGGTGGCCGCCGTGAAGGAGACGGCCGCGCACCTGGGCAACACCCCGGCGGTCTGCCGCTCCAGCTACATCTGGCCCTCGGTCCTGCGCAGCTTCGAGCAGGGCACGGTGCTCAGCACCTGGTTCCGCACCGTGGACGAGCTGATCCGCTCGCGCAACCACGGCGCCGAACGGGCCCTGCTCGAGCTGTTGCAGTCCTAGTGCCGCGACCGGGGCGTGTCGATACCTGCGCACGCGGATCGCTGGGCTGCGCCGGACCGTTCCCGGTACGATCACCACGCCCCGGTCGAGGCACTAGATCGTAGAAGCGTCGATGCTGAAGCGGTAGCGGACGTCGCCCTTGAGCATCCGGTCGTAGGCGCGGTCGATGTCCTTGGCCGCGATGGTTTCCACGTCGGCCGCGATGCCCTTGTCGGCGCAGAAGTCGAGCACCTCCTGCGTTTCGGGGATGCCGCCCACCAGGGAGCCGGCAATGGAGCGGCGCTTCATGATCAGGGCGAAGGGGTGCAGGGGCATGGGCTCGGGGGAGGCGCCCAGCATGATCAGGGTGCCGTCCAGGCGCAGGGTGCCGGCCAGCGCGTTCAGGTCGTGGGGAGCGGAGACGGTGTCGAGGATGAAGTCGAAGCGCGGCCCCAGCTTGCGGGCGTCCTTGGTGGCGACGAAGTCGTGCGCCCCCAGGCGGCGGGCATCCTTCTCCTTGGAGGGCGAGGAGCTGAAGAGGGTCACCTCCGCTCCCAGCGCCGCGGCCAGCTTGACCGCCATGTGCCCCAGCCCGCCCAGGCCCAGGACGGCCACGCGGTGGCCCTTCCCCACCTTCCAGCGGCGGAGCGGCGACCAGGTGGTGACGCCGGCGCAGAGCAGCGGGGCCACGCTCTCCAGCTTCTCCTTGGCCTGCACGCGCAGGATGAACTTCTCGTCCACCACGATGCGGTTCGAGTAGCCGCCGTAGGTCGGCTGGCCGTCCGCATCCACCGAGTTGTAGGTGGCCACCGCGCCCTTCTCGCAGTAGTTCTCCAGGCCCCGCCGGCAGGCCTCGCACTGACCGCAGGAGCCGACGAAGCAGCCCACTCCCACGGTGTCGCCCGCCTTCACCTTCGTCACCGCCGCCCCGACCTTCGCCGCCCGGCCGACGATCTCGTGGCCGGCCACGATGGGGTACTTCGTCCCCGCCCACTCGTTGCGCACCTGGTGCAGATCGGAGTGGCAGATCCCGCAGAAGAGGATGTCGATGAGGACGTCGCGCCCGCCCGGCTCCCGCCGCTGGATGGGGAACGGACGCATCGGGGATCGGGAATCGAACGCGGCCCAGCCTCTGGCTTCCAGCATGCCCCGCTGGCTACCACATGGGCGGCGTTGGTTCGCGGACATTCGGCCGCGGCGTCCGCTGCGCGAAACGCGCCCCGGGATTTGTTGCCAGCGGGCCGTTCAGGGCTTAAGCATGGCAGATCCATGGGAGCCCATGCATCTGCCGAGGCCGCCTCCGTGCTGGGGTCGATCAGGCGCATCGTCCGCCTGCTCCGCCAGTCCGACCGGGATGCGGAGAAGCGGACCGGTCTCTCCGGGGCGCAGCTCTTCGTGCTGCGGGAGCTGCGGGAGGCGGGCGGCGCGCTCACTCCCGGCGAGCTGTCCCGGCACACGCTCACCCACCAGAGCTCGGTTTCCGGGGTGGTGCGCCGTTTGTCGGATGCAGGCTACGTGCGGCGGGCCCGATCGCCGGCCGATGGGCGCCGCGTGGAGCTCTCCCTCACTTCCTCCGGCCGGGCCAAGGCGCGGCGAGCGCCGAAGCTCGCCCAGCAGCAGCTCATCTCCGCCATCGACCTCTTGCCGGCGAAGCAGCGCGCGGCGCTGGCCCGGGGGCTGTTGCAGCTGACGCAAAAGATCGGCATCGGCGCCGAGCCGCCGCCCATGTTCTTCGAGGAAGGAGCCGCAGTTGCCAAGTGAGATCGAGAGCGGCCAGACCACCGAAGGGCTTCCCGTCGCCCCTTCGCTGGGCCCATCGCTGGCGGAGGCGCGCGTGCCGCCGGAGCGGGCGCTGGTGGACGCCCGGGTGGTCTTCATCTGCGCGCTCTCCATCGTCATCGCCGGGCTGGCGGGCCTGGTCGCCCAGGCGCTCACCCGCCTGATCGGCTTCGTCACCAACCTCGCCTTCTTCGGCAAGCTTTCCACCTCCTTCAACTCGCCCGCCGGCAACCAGCTGGGGTTGTGGGTGATCCTGGTGCCCGTCGGCGGGGCGGTGGTGGTGGGCCTGATGGCGCGCTACGGCTCCGCCGCCATCCGCGGACACGGCATCCCCGAGGCGATGGAGCAGGTGCTCCTCAACAAGAGCCGCATCCCCGCGCGCATCACCTTGCTCAAGCCGATCTCCGCGGCCATCGCCATCGGCACCGGCGGCCCCTTCGGCGCGGAGGGTCCCATCATCGCCACCGGCGGCGCCCTGGGCTCCTTGCTCGGCCAGTTGCTGCACACCACGGCGATGGAGCGCAAGACGCTGCTCGCGGCCGGCGCGGCGGCGGGCATGACCGCCACCTTCGGCAGCCCGGTCTCCGCCGTCCTCCTGGCAGTGGAGCTGCTCCTCTTCGAGCTGCGCCCCCGCTCCCTCATCCCGGTGGCGCTGGCGGCCGCCGCGGCCACCGCGGTGCGCATCGCTTTCGTGGGAACCACGCCGGCTTTCGCCATGCCCAACCTGGTGCAGCCCGGCGAGGCCGCCCTCGCCACCTACGTGCTCCTGGGGGCGCTGGTGGGAATGGCGGCGGTGGCGGTGACCAGGATCGTCTACGCCGTGGAGGACGGCTTCGATCACCTGCCGGTCCACTGGATGTGGTGGCCGGCCATCGGGGCGGTGGCGGTGGGCGTCTGCGGGTACTTCGCGCCCCATACCCTGGGCGTGGGGTACGACAACATCGACAACATCCTCGAAGGCAGCGTGGCCGGGCAGGCCCTGCTGCTCCTCGGCGTCCTGAAGTTCGTCTCCTGGTCGATCTCCCTGGGCAGCGGGACCTCCGGCGGCACGCTCGCGCCCTTGTTCACCATCGGGGGCGCGCTCGGGGCGCTCCTGGGCGAAGGGGTGGCGCACAGCTTCCCCCACCTGGGGATCGATCCCCGCATCGCCGCCCTGGTGGGGATGGCGGCGATGTTCGCCGGCGCCTCCCGGGCGCTGCTCGCCTCGGTGGTGTTCGCCTTCGAGACCACCCGCCAGCCCATCAGCCTGCTCCCGCTGCTGGGCGGTTGCACCGCCTCCTTCCTCCTCTCCTGCCTGATGATGCGCAACACCATCATGACGGAGAAGATCGCCCGGCGCGGGGTGCGGGTGCCCGGGGAGTACGCCGCCGACTTCCTCGACCAGGTGAACGCCGGGCTGGTGGCGGCGAAGCCGGTGGTGACGCTGAACGCGGACGACCTGCTGGATGCCGTGCGGGCCTGGATCGCCGCTCACGGACCGGGCTCGAGCCACCAGGGATTCCCGGTGGTGAACGGCGGCGGGGAGCTTCTGGGCGTGGTCACCCGGCGCGACCTGCTCGATCCGGCACGGGCCGGCTCGCACAAGGTGCGGGAGTTGATCAAGCGGCCGCTGGCCGTGGTCTTCGAGGACATGTCGCTGCGCGAGGCCGCCGATCACATGGTGCACGAGGGGGTGGGGCGCCTGCCGGTGGTCTCGCGCTCGGCGCCCCGCAAGCCCATCGGGATGATCACCCGCAGCGACCTGCTCGCCGCCCACCGGCAGCGGCTGGAGGAGACCCACGTGGCGGAGCAGAGCCTCAGCTGGCGGGTGCTGCTGGGGCGGGGGGCCGATCCGGGCTGATCGGTTTATCCAGTCGTTCCGCTCGCGTTCCGGTGTAAATTGACTCTCCGCCTTTGGTCCTGCTACCGATCCGCCCCGCGGGGGGCCCAAAGAGCCCGTCCCGGAAACCACAGGGCGGTCGACGATCCGTCCGTAACAAAGAGAAGGTCTTCATGGCGCAGGGCACGGTGAAGTGGTTCAACGACAGCAAGGGGTTCGGCTTCATTTCGCAGGAGGGGGGCGAGGACGTCTTCGTCCACCACACCGCCATCCAGATGGACGGCTTCCGCTCGCTCGCCGAGGGCGACCGCGTGGAGTTCGACATCGTCAAGGGCCCGAAGGGATTGCAAGCGCAGAACGTGAAGAAGCAATAGCCCACTCGTCGTCACAGAACCGCGAAGGCCGCTCCTCCCCCGGGGCGGCCTTCGTGCTTCGCAAAGCTGAACCTGGGCTCCGACCCCCGGTCCCTGAACGCGGACCGCCATGCTAGAAAACCGCCCCCATGCGCTCCCTCCTCCCCCTCCTCCTCCTCGCCGCCCTGGGCTGCCGGACCGCCGCCGCCGACAAGCCCGCCGCCTCGAAGTCCGCCCGCCTCGAGATCGACCAGCCCGCCCTGGTCAACTTCCTGGTGACGAGGAACGGCGAGTCCTCCCGCGCCCGGGCCGAGCGGGGCGTCCGCCAGGTGTCCGCTTTCTGGCGCGCCGACGACGGCGACCTCGCCGTCCTGCGCAACTTCGTGGAGGCCAGCTTCCTCTCCGATCCCAAGGACCTGGAGATGCTCCACCAGCGCTACTCGCTGGCCATGGAGCAGATCGACGGGCACATGCTGGAGATCGGCCGGGCCCTGCGCAGCTGGAGCGAGCTGGAGCTGGGTCCGCAGATGGAGGTGGACCAGCGCCTGGCCGCCCTGGACGTGAGCGCGCACCTGCCCGAGGACCTCTTCGCTTCCGGCATCGCCTTCGTCGCCCTGCTCAACTTCGCCCAGCCCGACCTTCAGGAGATGGTGGCCCAGGGCCCGGGCTGGTCGCGCAGGCAGTGGGCGCAGGCGCGCCTCACCCGGCGCTTCGCGGTGCGGCCCAGCGGGGCGGCGCGGCAGGCGGTGGCCCGGGCGAGCGCCGACGCCGAGGCGTACATCGCCGGGTACAACATCTGGATGCACCACGTGTTCACGGCGGACGGCAAGCGCATCTTCCCCAAGGGCGTGCGCCTGCTCTCGCACTGGAACCTGCGCGACCAGATCAAGGCCGACTACGCCGAGCCCGACAAGGCGCTGGCCCTGGCCCGGCAGAGGCTGATCCGGGACGTGATGGAGGCCATCGTCACCCAGAGCATTCCCCAAGGGGTGATCGACGATCCGCGGGTGGACTGGACCCCCGCCACCAACGCGGTCGCCGCCTCGCCGCCCGAGGAGATCGAGACCGAGCAGATGAAGGCGCAGGGGAAGCGCCCCTTCGAGCCCTCCGTTTCCAGCGCCCGCGAGCCCGACGCGCGCTACGCCGTGCTGCTGGCCGACTTCCGCGCCTCCCGCCAGCTCGACGAGGACTCGCCGATGGCCCGGACGGAGATCGACCGCCACTTCCAGCTCGACGACGAGATCCCCGAGCAGCGGGTGCGGGCCCTGCTCACCCAGGTGCTGGAGTCGCCCCTGGTGCCGCGGATGGGGGCGCTGATCCAGAAGCGGCTGGGGCGGCCGTTGGAGCCGTTCGACATCTGGTACGACGGATTCGTGGAGAAGCAGCCGGAGGGCGAGCTCTCCAAGCTCACCCGCGCCCGCTATCCCACCGCCGAGGCGTACAAGAAGGACATCCCCCGCCTGCTGCAGGGCCTGGGCTTCACCGCGGAGAAGGCGCGCTTCGTCGACTCGCACATCGTGGTGGACCCGGCCCGCGGCTCGGGGCACGCGCTGGAGGCGGAGCGGCGCAGCGAGATGTATCCCTGGTGGGGGCCGGGCGACTCGGCCCACCTGCGCACCCGGGTCAACCCCGACGGGATGGACTACAAGGGCTACAACATCGCCGTCCACGAGATGTGCCACAACGTGGAGCAGACCTTTTCGCTCTACGAGGTGGACGACACGCTCCTGCAGGGCGTGCCCGGCACCGCCTTCACCGAGGCGCTGGCCTTCACTTGCCAGCACCGCGATCTGGAGCTGCTGGGTCTCTCCAAGCCCGACGCCCGCACCGAGCACGCCCGGGCGCTGAAGGCGTTCTGGGACTCCTGGGAGATCGCCGGCGTAGCCCTGACCGACCTGGACGTGTGGCGCTGGATGTACGAGCACCCGGACGCCACCCCCGCCCAGCTGCGCGAGGCCACGGTGGGGATCGCCAAGGGGTACTGGGACAAGTACTACGCGCCGGTGCTGGGCAGGCCGGGGAACCCGCAGCTGGCGATCTACTCGCACATGATCAACAGCTTCCTCTACCTCTACCGGTACCCCATCGGCCACCTGATCGCCTTCCAGCTGGAGGAGAAGCTGCGCGGGCCGGAGAGCGGGAAGGCGTTCGAGAACGCCGCCTCCTACGGCCGGGTCCTGCCCGATCTCTGGATGGAGCACGCCACCGGCAAGCCCGTGGTGGCGGAGCCGATGCTGGAGGCGACCGAAGCGGCGCTGCGCGCCTCGGGTGGATAGGTCCTCAGCTCAGCGGAAGAACCACCGCTCCACCACCGCGCCCTTCTCGATGCGCGCCACGCAGATCACCTCGCGGGTCAGGGCGCGCGCCGCCACGGTGGCGGCGTGGCGGCGCTCGCACCACACCGCGTGGTTCAGGTTGCTGCGCGCCCAGATCACCTCCACCCGGCGGGCCACGTCGCTCTCGCCGATGTGCTGGGCGCGGAGCTGAAGCTCGCGATCGCGCACCATCTCCACGATCAGCGGGAGGTGTGCCGGGTCGGCCCCGCGCACGTCGGCGCCGGTCAAAGGATCGAGGATGGGCCCCGGGTCCGGCTTGGGGTCGCCCACCGCGATCAGGTTGGGCCTCTGCATCGCCGCCGCCCGGGCCCGGGCCGCGCGCAACTCCTCGGCCAGCGCTCCCTCCAGCCGCTGCTCCTCCAGCGCGCTCTCCATCCGCGCCGCCCGCAGCACCCGGCGGACCAGCCAGACGCAGAGGCCCACGAAGACGAGGGCGGGCAGGCCGAGGTCGAGGAGGAGGTCGAGCCGCACGTCAACGCTCCGCGTGTCCGCGCTGCGCGGACCCCACCTGCATCCAGCGCCGCTCTTCCCGGTGGCCCGGCGCTTCCGCCCCCAGCGGCCGGTGCTCGCGCACGAAAGCCACGATCATGTCCCGCGCCAGCGCCCCGGAGGTCTTGCGGGGAGCGGCCGCCGGCAGCCGCAGCCCGTCACCGCCATTGGCCAGGAAGTCCGTCACCGCCACGGCGTAGGGCCCCTTGGCGCACGCCGACTCGCACCCGCCGGCGGCGCAGGCCTTCGTCTCGCAAAGCACCTGACCGCTCTCCGCGTCGGTCATCTTCACCACGATGGCCCCGTCCGGCGCCTTGCGCGGATTGCCTCCGGCGCCGAAGCGGTCCCAGTCGATCACGTAGCGCAGCCCCGAGACACGCATCGGCCCCTTGCCCGCGCGCAGCACCGCCTCCAGCGCGTTGCGCACCGCCTCGGCCGGCAAGGAGAGCACGAACTGCTCGTTGTCGAAGGGGTAGAGGTCGAAGATCTGCCCGTAGGTGATGGGTCCCTTGGGGATCTCCTCCACCCGCAGCCCGCCCGCGTTCTGCAGGGCGAAGCGGGCCGGCAGCCCTCCCGCCGCGCCGGAGCGGAGCGCGTCCACCGCCAGGCTGCCGAGGAGGTCGCCCTCCCGGTCCTTCCAGAGATCGACCAGCGTCTCCCCTACCGGCTTCTCCCGCAGCGCCCGCACCTGATCGTCGTACTTGCGCAGGATGGCCGTCACCCTCGGGTCGGGCTGCACCGGCCGGCCCCGCCAGCGCGCGGGCTCGCCGTTCCAGGAATGGAGGATCGCCTGCGGCCCGCCCGGCTTCGGCAGGGCGCCCTCGTTCACCTCCGCTCCGAGCACGCGCCCCTCGCCGTCCAGGGCGAGGTCGATGACCGAGAAGGCCTGCAGCTTCGCTCCCGACTGCACGATGGGAATCTTCCCCACGAAGAGCGGCGGTGGCCCGATGGCCACGTGGTGGTGCCCGCTGACGATGGCGTCCACCTTGCCCTGCACCGCCTCGGCCACCCGCTGGATCTCCTGCTCGGGCGGCCGGGGGCCAGCGTGGGCGCAGATCAGCACCACCGTCGCTCCCTTGGCGCGGAGCGCGTCGGCCTCCTCCGCGGCCGCCGGCCCGCCCTCCACGAATTCAAGATCCGCGACGTTCACCGGGTTGGTGGTGATGGGCGTGCTCACGGTGGCGAGCCCCACGATCCCCACCCGGATCCCCTCCACGTCCAGGAGCACGCTGGGCCGCAGCCAGCCGGGGCGGCGGCGGGTGCCCTTGAAGAAGACGTTGGCGGCGAGCAGAGGATACTTCGCCTGCGCCACCCGCTCCTTCAGCACCTCCACGCCGAAGTCGAACTCGTGGTTGCCCAGCGCCTGCGCGCCGACGCCCAGGGCGTTGTACACCTCGGTCACGCTCCGGCCCTGGAACTGGTTGGAGATCAAGGATCCCTGGAAGTCGTCCCCCCCGTCGAGCACCAGGACCGCGCCGCCCTTCTCCTTCGCCTCCTGGCGGATGGCCGACAAGTAGCCGCCCAGCCAATCCGCTCCCCCCACCTCCGGTCCCGCCTTGCTCATCAGCCACCGCGGGGCCGGCGCAGCCATGAGCGCGCCGTGCGTATCGTTGATCCCCACGACGGTCAGCCGCCGCCCCTCCGCCGGCGCAGCCGAGGCGGTGAGAAGCGCCAGGAGCAAGATCCGGATCGGGGGCACCGCTCCATTGATGCCACAACTGGAAGAGATCGGCCTGTTATGCTTGGGGGGTGCGTGCCGGGGCTGCGGTGAGCAGGGTCGAGGACGTGCGCCTGGCGGCGCGGGATGCGGCGACCCGGGCGCTCGACGCGGCGGGCCTGGACGAGGCCAGCTGCCTGGTGGTCGCCGCCACGCCGGAGCACCTCGACGAGTCGCTGGAGATGTGCGAGGCGCTGCGCGACGCGGCCGGCGCCAACGCCCAGATCGTGGGCGGGGCCACCTCCGCGGTGCTGGTCCCCGGCGACGCCGAGACGGAGGAAGGCCCGGCCCTGGGAGTGCTCGCCCTGGAGCAGCGCGCCGAGCTGTTCTCCTTCCGCAGCGACGCGCCGGAAGAGCTGCGTGCCGCCGCCCAGCGGGCCGGGCCCTCGGCGCTGGGCATCGTTTTCGCCGACCCCGAGGCGCCCGTGCAGCGCCTTCTCGGCGCCCTGGGCAGGTTGCGGGTGGCGGGCGGGGGGGTGGCGGTGGAAGGTGGACTGCTGCTCGGCCAGGACCTCGCGTATGCCCATGCGGTGGGCGCGTTCTTCACCACCCCCGGCCGGCTGGCGGTGGCGCAGTCGCACCAGGCGATCGGCAATCCCCTGCTCGTCACCCGCGCCGAAGGCCGCTCGGTGCTCGAGCTGGACTCGCGCCCCGCGCTGGAGGCGCTCTCCTCCCTCGCCGAGCAGCCCGGCCTCGACGGCGAGGCGCTCCAGTTCGTCGCCCTGGGCCTCTCCCCCCGCCCCGGGGAGCCGTTCT
Source organism: Myxococcales bacterium (assembly GCA_035498355.1). Classification (GTDB taxonomy): domain Bacteria; phylum Myxococcota; class Myxococcia; order Myxococcales; family 40CM-4-68-19; genus 40CM-4-68-19. Next base: position 14,889 of record DATKAG010000534.1, read on the forward strand.
CGCCCGCGGACTTCGTCTCCATCCCCCTGGTGGGCGTGGACGAGGAGCGCGGCGCGCTGGAGACCGCCGCGCCGGTCCCCGAAGGCCACAGCGTCTCCTTCACCCTGCGCGACGGGATGGGCGCCCGCCGCACCCTGCAGACCGCGCTCTCCGGCCTGGGCGCGCCCGCGCCGGCGTGGGGCATGTACTTCGACTGCGCCAGCCGGGGCAGCACCCTCTACGGGGTGACGGGCCTCGACCTGCGCCTGATCGAGCAGTCGCTGGGCGCCTTCCCGCTGCTCTCCATGCGCACCAGCTTCGAGCTGGGTCCGGCGGGCGATTCCACCGGCCTCCACCTCTTCACCGGGGTGCTGGCGGTGGGAGATCGATGAGGCGCCTTCTGCCGGCCCTCGCCGCCGCCGCGGCCTGCGCCGGCGCTTCCAGCCGCGAGCCGGCCTGCGCGGCGCCGGCGGAGCGGGTGGAGATCCGGCTGATCCAGGTGGGCTGGAACGTCATCGACCCGGGCGGGCAGTCGCTGGATCTGATGACGCGGCCCAGGCGCGATCCCCGCCAGGCCGAGGCGCTCGCCTCCCATCTGCTGGACCAGTGCCGCAAGGGCGCCGCGATGGAGCGGCTACAGGATAGCTACTCCGACGTCCCCGGCGGAACGCTGGTGGTGGGCCCGCAGGCGGAGGTGCCCTTCAAGGGCGTCGCGCTCTGCCTGCAGAAGGACGAGTGCGCGCTGGTGCGCAGCGAGACGGCCTTCCACGTCCTCAAAAGGATCGACTGAACGCTTCCCAGGTGTCGGCGAAGAAGCTCGCGAACTCCACCCCGATGCCCGCTGGCTCCTGCCGTCGCCAGCGAACCTTGGCGTGCACGTGCAAACCCCGCCCCTGGGGCAGTTCGATGGAGGCGACCAGGTCGTCCGCATCCTCCGGGACTTCCACGCGAAAGAAGGCGCCGCCCGGGCAGATGTTCTCGATGATCGCCTCGTGCTCGCTCTCGCCCAGCCGCAGCCGCGCGTGCAGGTGGACTTCCCGGCGGGCGAATTTACGGCGCCGATCGAAAGGGTCCGGCTCCCATGGATCCACCGGGCCATATGACCAATGTGCCCATTCCCCGTCCACTTTCCGCAGCGGTTTCGCTACGACGCGCTGCGACACCTTGACGGAATGCGACATCCGACCTACCCCTCGGTACATGGCGCAAGCACAGGCGGCGCAAACCGGGCCGCGCAAGACCGTCGAACGAGGCCGCTACTACGAGGACTTCAAGGTGGGGGACGTCTACCGCCACCACTGGGGCCGCACCATCACCGACGGCGAGGCCCAGCTCTTCGCCACCGCCACCATGAACGCCGTGCCCCTCTACTTCAACCGCCTGCACGCGCAGGCGCTGGGTCATCCCTCGCCCCCCGTACATCCGCTCCTGGTGATGAACGTGGTCTTCGGGATGACGGTGGAGGATCTCTCCGAACAGGCCATCGCCCACCTCGGCTACTGGAACATGACCTTCCCCCGCTGGGTGTACGCGGGCGACACGCTGATCTCCTCCAGCGAGGTGCTGGACAAGCGGGAGAGCGGGAGCAAGCCGGACCGGGGGATCGTCCACGTCCGCACCACCGGGGTGAACCAGCGCGGCGAGCCGGTCTGCGTCTACGAGCGCAAGATCCTGGTGAAGAAGCGCGCCGCCTACGGAGGGCGCTAGCCATGCCCATCCCCAACCCCAACGGCGGCGCCCTCACCGAGGAGCACGTCCAGATCCGCGAGAGCGTGCGCGACTTCGTCGAGCACGAGGTGCTGCCCATCGCCAACGAGCTGGACAACAAGGCGGCGGAGATCCCCACGCCGCTGGTGAAGAAGATGGCCGAGCTGGGGTACTTCGGCCTCATCTTCTCCCCCGACTACGGGGGCAGCGGCCTCGACACCCTGAGCATGACCATCGTCACCGAGGAGCTGAGCAAGGGATGGCTCTCGGTGGGCTCGGTGATGACCCGGATGATCATCACCGCCTCGCTGGTGCAGGCGAACGGCACCGAGGAGCAGAAGAAGAAGTGGCTGCCCGGGCTCTGCTCGGGCGAGATCCTCGCCGCCGCCGCCTTCACCGAGCCCGATGCGGGCAGCGATTCCGCCGGCATCAAGTGCCGCGCGGTGAAGCAGGGCGACACCTATGTCATCTCGGGGGAGAAGACCTGGTGCACCTGGGCCAACAAGGCGCACCTGCTCTGCACCACCCTGGTCACCAATCCCGAGGCGAAGAAGAAGCACGACCGGATCAGCATCATCCTCGTGCCCAAGACGCCGGGCGACGACTTCCATCCGCCCCAGCTCGCGGGCAGCCCCATCCCCAGCATCGGCTACAAGGGGATGAACTCGTACGCCCTGCAGTTCGACGGCTACCAGGCGCCGGCGGAGAACCTTCTCGGCGGCGTCGAAGGCAAGGGCTTCAAGCAGCTCATGTCCACCTACGAGATCGCCCGCATCCAGACGGCGGCCCGGGCGGTGGGCGTGGCCCAGGCGGCCTTCGAGGCGGCCCTGCGCTACTCGCAGGAGCGGACGCAATTCGGAAAGCCCATCAGCGAGTTCCAGGTGATCGGCCACAAGCTGGCGCACATGGCCACCCAGATCGAGGCCGGGCGGCAGCTCACCTACCACGCGGCCCGCATGAAGGACACCGGCAAGCGCTGCGACCTGGAGGCGGGCATGGCCAAGGCCTTCTGCGCGGAGATGGCCGAGCACGTCACCAGCGAGGCCATGCAGGTGTTCGGCGGCTACGGCTACTCGCGCGAGTTCCCCGCCCAGCGCTTCTGGCGCGACGCGCGGGTGTTCCGCATCTTCGAGGGCACCTCCGAGATCCAGTACGAAGTGATCGCCAAGCGGCTTCTGGAGGGATGACCGTGACCGGCCGGCACCAGTTCACCCGCAACGACAACCTCTACGAGGACTTCACCCCCGGCGAGACCATCGTGCACCCGCGCGGGCGCACCGTCTCGGACGAGCACATGATGTGGACCAACTTCGTGCTCAACACCGCCCAGCTCCACTTCAACCAGAAGATGTGCGACGACCACCCGGAAGTGACCTTCGACGGCCGCCGGGTGGTGTACGGGGGGATCGTCTTCGCCTTCGTCGCCGGGCTGGCCTCGGAGGAGACGGAGGAGAACGCGCTGGCCCACCTCTCCTACGACGAGGGCCGGCACCTGACGCCGGTGTTCGCCGGCGACACCCTGTTCGCCGAGAGCACGGTCGTCTCCAAGACCGAGGACGATCCGCGGCTCGCCGCGCACGCCAAGCCGGGGCAGGCCGGAGTGGTGAGGTTCCTCTTGCGGGGGAAGAACCAGCGGGGCGAGACCGTGCTGGAGATCACCCGCGAGCTGGCCATCCTCAAGCGGGAGTTCCGCCCGTGAGCACAGGCCGCACCCGCAGCGGGATCGAGATCCGGCCGCTCTACGGGCCGGAGGACGCGCCGCAGGCGCCGCCCCCGCCGGGCGAGTACCCCTTCACCCGCGGCATCCACCGCAACATGTACCTGGGCAAGCTCTGGACCATGCGCCAGTACGCGGGGTTCGGCACTCCCCGGGAGACCAACCAGCGCTTCCAGTTCCTCCTCGGGCAGGGCCAGACCGGGCTCTCTCTGGCGCTGGACCTGCCCACCCAGCTGGGGATCGACGCCGACGACCCGGAGGCCGAGGGCGAGGTGGGGAAGGTGGGCGTCTCCATCGGGTCGCTGGCCGACATGGAGGAGCTCTTCCAG
>DATKAG010000535.1:0-23428 GCA_035498355.1 Myxococcales bacterium
CTGCTCTTCGTCTACCCGGAGGACAGGGACTGGATCTGCGGCCAGATGAGGAAGATGGGATTCGATCCCGACAACGCCTCGACCGACCTGAAGACGCCGGAGGGGATCGGCAACGCCGCCGCCGCCGCGCTGGTCGAGTACCGTCGCCACGACGGCGCGAACCAGCTCGGCGACGAGCCGGGCGGCAACGGCAAGCCCTACGCCGACTACACCGGCTACAAGCCCGTCAACACCCCGGACAAGGTGGTGGACAAGCTGCGCTGGATGCCCATCCCCTTCTCCGACGGCAAGGGCGGCACGGTCTCGCCGGGCTTCCTCACCGCGCAGTGGGGGATGGTGAAACCCTTCGCCCTGGAGAGCCCCGAGCAGTTCCGCCCGCCGGTGCCGCCGGGGTGGGGAACTCCGCAGCTGAAGCGGGATATCGAGGAGGCGGTGCGGGTGAACGCCAATTTGACGCTGGAGCAGAAGGCCATCGTGGAGTTCATGCGCGAGGGCCCCCGCTCCACCGGCCAGTCGGGGCACTGGCTGCAGTTCACCGAGGACGTCTCCCGGCGCGACCACAACGACCTGGATCGGGACGTGAAGATGTTCTTCTCGGTGGGCAACGTGGTGATGGACGCCTTCATCGCCTGCTGGGAAGCGAAGCGCTTCTACGACCCCAGCCGGCCGTACTGGTGGGCGCGCTTCCAGTACGAGGGCCAGAAGATCGACGGCTGGGCGGGGCCGGGCAAGGGCACCGTGAACATGCCCGCCGAGGAGTGGAGGCCCTATTCCCCCGCCGAGTTCGTCACCCCGCCGTTCCCCGGCTACGTCTCCGGCCACGCCACGGCGAGCGGCGCCGGCTCCCGCATGCTGGAGCTCTTCACCGGCAGCGACCGCTACGGCGCGGTCGCCTTCCAGGAGGCGGGGGCGCTGACCGGGGAGGGGGAGGCGAAGTCCGCGCAGATGCAGGCCCGCGACGGCACGCCCGCCAAGGACGTGCCGGAGTCCAAGGTGATCCGCATCGATCTTCCCACCTTCACCCGCACCGCCGAGACCGCCGCGATGTCGCGCCTCTGGGGCGGTTACCACATCCGCACGGACAACGAGGAGGGGCTGATCCTGGGCCGCAAGGTGGCGATGTACAGCTGGACCAGGTATCAGGCGTTGTTCGACGGCACGGCCAGGCCGCCCGCCGCCAGCGCCCCGGAGAAGAAGGCGTCGGGAGCCGGAGCGCGCTAGCCGACGATCCCGAGGAGCCGGGCGATGAAGACCATCCACACGTACCTGAACTTCGACGGAAACGCGCGCGAGGCGATGACCTTCTACCAGAAGTGCCTGGGCGCGGATTTGCGCATCCAGACCTTCAAGGACGCGAAGAGGGACGCCCCCAGGGGCGCGGAGGATCGCGTGATGCACGCCCATCTGCAAAAGGGCTCCTCCATCCTCATGGGCTCCGACGTCATGCCCGGGATGCCCTTCAGGCAGGGCAGCAACTTCTCCGTGATGGTCGAGTGCGAGAACGCGGCCGAGATCGAGAGGCTCTTCAAGGCGTTCAGCGAGGGCGGCAAGGTGACGATGCCGCTCGCCGACCAGTTCTGGGGGGCCCGGTTCGGGATGATCACCGACCGCTTCGGCGTGAGCTGGATGTTCAACTGCGAGTTGCCCAGGAAAGCCTGACGCGCCGCGTCCCGCGGTGACGATTCCGTGATCCGGTTGCGCGGCGGACCGCCGCAGGTCATGCTCTGTCCCGCCGGGTGCGCCCGGCCTGACCCGAGGTCTCCATGCGCAAGCTCGCAACCACCGTCGCGATGGCGTTCGTCGTCTCCGCAACCGCAGCCCTGGCCTGCGAGGACAAGGCGGAGATGGCGGAGCAGCAGCCGCAGAAGCCCGCCGTGGCGCAGAAGTCGAGCAAGCAGGGCAAGCAGGCGCGCAAGGCCAGGAAGGCGAACCAGGCGCAGAAGACCGCCGTCGCTCGCGCCGACAAGTAGATCCTAGGAGGGCGGAGCGCTCTGCGTCGATTCAGCGGGCGACGCCCGCGAGGGTCGGTGCCCGAGCACGGTCCCGTACGCCACCGCCGCCACGCCCAGGAGGATCCCGGCCAGGGCCGCGGGGCTCACGGGCTCTCCCAGGATGGGGATGGCCAGTGCCATCTGGGCGATGGGCGTGAGCTGCAGCCAGACGGCCGCCTCGCCCACGGAGAGCGCCCCGTACGCCTCCGTCATCAGCACCTGCCCGGCGAACGCGGCCAGCCCCGTGGCCACGGCCAGCGCCCAGATCAGCGGCGCGTGAGGCCAGGCATCGAGGGCGAAGGGCAGCACCACCGGGAGGCCCGCCAGGCAGAAGAAGAAGAAGATGGTGGGCGCGTTGTCGGTTCCGCGCATGCCGCGGATGATGTTGGCGCTGGCCGCGGCGAAGAGGGCGGCGGCCAGCGCGGCCAGCTCGCCGGGCCCGGCGTGAAGCTCCAGCTTGCCGCCGCCCAGCACCAGCCCGACCGCCAGCGAGGCGGCGGCCAGGGCCACGGCGAGGTGGATGGTGGGCCGCTCGCGGAAGACGACGATGGACAAGGCGGTGGCGAGGACGGGGAAGAGGTTGTAGAGCATGCCCGCTTCCGCGGCCGGGATCCGGGCCAGCGCCTGGAAGTAGAGCACCACCACGACGGCCCCGGAGATGCCGCGGGAAATCAGGCGGCCGTAGTCGTGCGGCCGGTACAGCGATCTGCGGACGCGGAAGATCGCCAGCGAAATCAGGATGCCCACCGCGAACCGGACCACCGAGAGCTGGCCGGCGGTGAATCCTCCTTCCCCGCGCGACGCCTTGCGGGCCAGCACGGCCATGATCCCGAAGGAGAGGGCGGAGCCGACGAGATGGGCGCGGCCCAGGGCCTTGGAAGAAGGCATTGGCGCGGCACCTTCGGCCCTCGGGCCCCGGTTGTCCACCCCGCAACAGCTTCCCGGCCCCTTTCGACGCGGCATGTCGCACGCTGGACTGCGGGGCGGCGATCCGCTGGCCGCCCGGCCGGATCGGCCTTATGTAATCCATTTGACGCGGCGGCTTTCTCGCCGGGGAGCAAAGCATGGCAAGCGGCACGGTGAAATGGTTCAACGACGCAAAGGGTTTCGGCTTCATCACGCCCGAGGGCGGCGGGAAGGACGTGTTCGTCCACCAGACGGCAATCCAGGCCGAGGGCTTCCGCAGCCTGGCCGAGGGAGACAAGGTCGAGTACGAGGTCCAGCAGGGCCCCAAGGGCCCGCAGGCCGCAAACGTCCGCAAGGTCAGCTGATCGGACGATTGGTCCGGGCGGTGGCCGCGTCCTCCGCCCTGCGGTAGCCTCTTTGGGGCATGCCGCTGCCGGCAGAGGTGCACGCCGCCCTCGAGCGCAGCCAACTCGGCGCGCTGCCGGCCGACGCATTGGCGCGCCTCACCGAGGGGGCGCTCGCCCTCGACGTGCCCGCCGGGACCGAGCTGATCCCGCCGGCCTCCATCCCCCGCCTGCACCTGATGGTGGCCGGGCTGGGGAAGACCTACCTGATCGCGCCCAACGGCCGCCAGGCGACGGTCCGCTACGCCCGCAGCGGCGACCTGGTCGCGGGGAGCGCGGTCTGTGATCTCCGCCCCTGCCTGCCCGGCTTCCGCACGCTCAGCGCCGCCGCGGTGCTGATCTTCAACATGGAGAACGTGCGCTTCCTGGCCCGGACCGACGTGCGGGTGGCCAACGCCTTCAACAGGGAGATGGCCGATCGGCTCCATGCCTATTTCGCCGAGCTGGCCGGCACCACCTTCGGGTCGCTGCGGGAGCGGGTGGTGCGCCACCTGCTCGACGTCGCCTCCGAGCAGCAGCGCGGGGAAGCGCTGGTGGCCCGCCTCTCCCAGCAGCAGCTGGCGGACGCCGTGGGGAGCGTGCGCGAGGTGGTGGCGCGCCTGTTGGGCAAGCTCCGGGAGGAGGGGCTCTTGCGCACCGGCGACGGCGAGGTGGAGCTGCTCGATCCCGGGCGGCTGGCCGGCGAGGTGAAAGGCGGGGCGACCTGGGTCACGCGGGAGGGAGACAAAGGTCGCTGACGGACGGCTCGCGCCCCTTCAGGTTGCAGCAGGAGGATGCCCATGACCAGCCTGCAGCAGATCCGTGGCCGCTTTGCCGGCGAGCTGATCGCGCCGGGGGACCCCGCCTTCGAGACCGCGCGGCGGGTGTGGAACGGGATGATCGACCGGCGCCCGGCCCTGATCGCGAGGTGCGCCGGCGAGGGCGACGTGCGCGAGGCGCTGGCGTACGCCCGCGCCCAGCGCCTGCCCATCGCGGTGCGGGGAGGAGCCCACAACGTGGCGGGCAACGCCACGGTGGACGGGGGCGTCGTCGTCGATCTCTCGCGCATGAAGGGCGTGCGGGTGGACGCCGCCCGGCGGGTGGCGGTGGCGGAGCCGGGGCTCACCTGGGGCGAGATGGACGCGGCCACCCAGGCGCAGGGCCTGGCGGTGACCGGGGGGCTGATCTCCACCACCGGGATCGCGGGATTCACCCTGGGCGGCGGGATCGGCTGGCTGATGCGCAAGCAGGGCCTCACCGTGGACAACCTGCTCGCCGCCCGGCTCGTCACCATCGAGGGGGAGGCGGTGCGGGCGAGCGAGACGGAGAACCCCGATCTCTTCTGGGCCTTGCGCGGCGGGGGAGGGAACTTCGGGATCGTCACCAGCTTCGAGTACCGGGTGCACCCCCTGCCCCAGGTGATCGGCGGGCTCACCCTCTACCCGGCGCAGCGGGCGGGAACCATCCTCCGTTTCTTCCGCGAGATCTGCGAGACGGCGCCCGACGAGCTGACCCCGATGTTCGCCTTCCTCACCGCCCCGCCCGCGCCGTTCGTCCCCGAGCCTCTCCGGCTCAAGCCGGTGGTGGCCATCGCCCTCTGCTGGTGCGGGGAGGCGGGAGACGGGGAGCGGGTGATCAAGCCCCTCAGGTCCTTCGGGCCTCCCGCCGCGGACCTGATCGGACCGATGCCCTACCTTCAGCTCCAGTCCATGCTCGACGACGGCGCCCCGGCCGGAATGCAGAACTACTGGAAGGCGTCGTTCCTCTCCGGGCTCGCCGAGGCGGCCGTGGAGACGGTGGTCGAGCACGCCGCCCGCGCGCGCTCGCCGCTCTCGCAGGTGCACTTGCACCTGATGGGAGGGGCGGTGGCGCGGGTGCCCGCTTCCGCCACGGCCTTCACCCACCGCGATGCGGCCTTCGCCATGAACATCGTGGGCATGTGGCCCGACCCGGCGGAGAGCGCGGCGCACACCCGCTGGGTCCGCGACTTCGCCGCCGCCATGCAGCCGCACGCTGCGCCGGGCGTCTACGTGAACTTCCTCGGCGACGAGGGCGAGGACCGGGTGCGCGCCGCCTACGGCCCCGAGGCCTTCACCCGCCTCCAGGCCGTGAAGCGAAAGTACGATCCCGGGAACGCCTTTCGCCTCAACCAGAACATCCGCCCCTGAAAACCCCGGTTTTCCTACCCCCGGCGCTTGCGGACCTTCAGGGAAGGGCAGCTAGGCTCGCGAGATGCTCGATCAAATCAAGGTCTGGTTGCCCGGCGTGGCCTTCTACGTGCTGGGCGCGATCGCCCCCGCCCTGATCATCCTCCTGATGACCCGCTAGTAGGCGCTGCGGCCGAAGGCCGCTTTGCACCTGTGCAGTTGCTGCGTGTTCGCGCGGAGGCGCGAACACGCTTGCGAAGTCGCCCTTAGATCCGAGCTTTTTTCAGCCTGAGCGCGTTCCCGATCACCGAGACGGAGCTGAAGCTCATCGCCGCGCTGGCGATCATCGGGCTGAGCAGGAGCCCGAAGAGCGGATAGAGCGCGCCGGCGGCGATGGGGATCCCCAGCACGTTGTAGGCGAACGCCCAGAAGAGGTTCTGGCGGATGTTGCGCAGGGTGGCCCGCCCCAGGTTGCGGGCGCGCACGATCCCGCGCAGATCCCCGTGCAAGAGCGTCACGTCCGCGCTCTCCATCGCCACGTCCGCGCCGGTGCCCATGGCGATCCCCACGTGGGCCGCCGCCAGCGCCGGCGCGTCGTTGATGCCGTCTCCCGCCATGGCCACGATCCGCCCCTCCGCCCGCAGCCGGCCCACCACCTCGCTCTTGCGATCGGGGAGCACTTCCGCCTCGAACTCCTCGAGCCCGAGCCTCTCCGCCACCGCCCGCGCGGTGGCCCGGCCGTCCCCGGTGAGCATCACCACCCGGATCCCTTGCTCGCGCAGCGCGCCCAGGGCCTCGGACGCCGAGGCCTTGATCGGATCGGCCACCCCCAGCACCCCCGCCAGCCGCCCGCCGACGGCCACCAGCATCGCCGTCTGACCCTGCGCGCGCAGGCCGTCCGCTTCCGGCAGATCGCCCGGGATGCCCTGCTCCCGCATCAAGGCGGCATTCCCCACCGCGACGCGCTGGCCGGCGACCTCGCCGGTGACGCCCTTTCCGGTGACGGACTGGAACGAAGAGGCCGGCGCGGCCTCGACGCCCCGGCGGTGCGCCTCCTCCAGGATGGCGTGCGCCAGCGGGTGCTCGCTGGCCCGCTCGACCGAGGCGGCGGCTCCCAGCACCTGCTCCTCGGAGAATCCCCGCGCGGCCCGCACCGCCAGCAGCTTCGGCTTTCCCTCGGTCAGCGTCCCCGTCTTGTCCACCACCAGGGTATCCACCTTCTCCATCAGCTCCAGCGCCTCGGCGTTGCGCACCAGCACGCCGGCGGAAGCTCCCCGCCCGGTGCCCACCATGATGCTCATGGGCGTGGCCAGCCCCAGCGCGCAGGGACAGGCGATGATCAGCACGGCCACCGCGTTCACCAGCGCGTATGCCAGGCGGGGCGACGGGCCCACCGAGCCCCAGACGGCGAAGGTGACGGCGGCGGCGATCACCACCGCGGGGACGAACCACGCCGCCACCCGGTCGGCGAGACGCTGGATGGGCGCGCGGCTGCGCTGCGCCTCGCCCACCATGCGCACGATCCGCGAAAGCAGCATCGCCTCCCCCACGGCCTCGGCGCGCATGACGAAGCTCCCCGTGCCGTTGACGGTGGCGCCGGTCACCCTCGACCCGGGCTCCTTCTCCACCGGGATCGGCTCGCCGGTGACCAGCGACTCGTCGACGGCGCTGCGGCCCTCCTCGACCACGCCGTCCACCGGAACGCTCTCGCCCGGGCGCACCCGCAGCCGGTCGCCCACCCGGACCTCGGCCAGCGGGACCTCCTCGTCGCTGTCGCCGGGCCGCAGGCGGCGGGCCATCTTCGGCGCCAGGCGGAGCAGCGCTTGCAGGGCGCCCCGCGTGCGGGCCCGCGCCCGCAGCTCCAGCACCTGGCCGAGGAGGACCAGGGAGATGATGAACGCCGCCGGCTCGAAGTAGACGGGCGCGGTCCCGTGCTGGAGGACCGAGGAGGGCAGCCACCCCGGCGCGACCGTGGCCACCACGCTGAACGCGTAGGCCACGCCCGTCCCCAGGGCGATGAGGGTGAACATGTTCAGGTTCCAGGTGGCGACTGACCGCCAGGCGCGGGCGAAGAAAGGCGCTCCCGCCCAGGCCACCACCGGGGTCGAGAGGGCGAGCTCGATCCACGGCAAGAGGCCCCCCAAGGCGTGCTGCACCGGCATGCCGGGCAAGAGATCGGACATCCCCAGGAGGAAGACCGCGAGGGTGAAGGGCAGGCTGACGAGGAAGCGCCGCCGCATCTCCTCCAGCTCGGGGTTCTTCTCTTCCGGCGCCACCGCCTGCGGCTCCAGCGCCATCCCGCACTTCGGGCAGGGGCCGGGGCCGTCGGCGATCACCTCCGGGTCCATCGGGCACACCCACTTCGCCCCCGCGGGCGCGGCGGGCGCCTCGGGCCGCGGCTGCAGGAAGCGTTCCGGGTCGGCCTCGAACCTCGCCTTGCACTTCGGGTTGCAGAAGCCGTACTCGCGGCCCTGGTAGACCGTCTTGCCGCCCTTCGGGTGGTCCAGATCGACCGTCATCCCGCACACCGGGTCCACGCCGTTCACATCGCGCTCCCGTGCTGGTGCGCCTTGGGCGGCTTCAGGCCGAGGAAGATGAACGCCCCCAGGGGCGTCCTCGTCCCGTAGGAGCTTTCCAGCGCCGGGGGCACCACTCCCAGGTCGAGGGCGATGCCGGCCGCGGGCACCACGGGGCCCAGCGCGCCGAAGCGGTGCGCGTACCCGATTTGGGCCTGGAAGACCCCGTAGACCGCGTCGGGATCGCCCGGCACCACCAGCTCGTGTCCCTGCTTCTCCACGTACTCCAGCCGGGCGAAGGGGACGTTGCTCCCGTCGAGGTCGGCCGCGCCTTCGAGGAGGAAGGCGTCGGTGGAACGGCCGGGCTCGATGTTCCGGCCCCACAGCGCCGTGGCCGCCAGGTTGCCGGCCGCTCCCCAAGGGGCGCTCCAGGAGGCGGAGGCGGTGGCGCGGTGCATGCTCTCGTCCGGCCGCAGCGCCTCCGGGCTCTTGATGAACCCGTACGAGATCTGCAGGCTCGTCTCCGCGGTGGGATTGACCGAGAGGCGGGTCGACCAGGAGTCCAGCGGCCCGAAGTCGAAGTCCCAGCGGTCCTCGTCGGGCTCGCGGCCGTGGAAGACGGTGCCCTCCAGCTTCATCTCCGGAGTGTAGAGGCCCGCGGTGAGCACGCCGAAGGTGATGTGCGTCGAGTCCTCCCAGTGGTGACCGATGGGCGGCAAGGGATTCTCCATCGCCGAGACCCGGTGCATGAAAGCCGGAGGCCCCAGCGCGGGCTCGCCCGACGCGGCCGCGTAGAGCTCCAGGCCCAGGCGCGCGCCCAGAGGCCTTCGCCAGAGGGCGGCGGCCTCCATGAACAGGTCGTGCGGGTGCTGCCGATCGTGCAGGGGAGCGCCCGCGTAGCTCTCGCCGGTCTGCAAGAGGAGGGGGAACGCCTTCTCCCCGCCCATGGTCGCCGCCTCGAGGGAGAGCATGGCCCGCAGCCCGGCCTCGCCTCCCAGGAGCGGATGGGAAGCCATTCCCATGATCCAGTCGACGGCGGTGAACCGCCGCGAGCCGCGATCGCTCCACTGGTCGTCGTAGCCGATCGCCACCGCGTAGTGCAGCATCAAGGTCCACCGGCCGGCCATCAGGTGGTGGGCGCGCACGGGCGACGAATCCGGCATCCAGCTCGTCCCCGATCCCTCCCGCTGGTGGGGCAGGACCAGCTCCGCCGGCGGCGCCTCCCCGGCGGCCTGCGCGGCCTCGTGGTGGCGGTGCTCCTGGCCGGCCGCGGAGGCGGCGGCGGCGAGGGCGAGGGCGGCGCTGCGGATGGACGTCGAGGTGGATGTCATGCGGTGCCGGGCGCAGCGGCGTGCGCGTTCTACACCTTCGTCGACGGTAACGCAGGCGCAGTCGGGGCATATTTGCGCACAATTTGCGCGCGGCGGGGCCGCTCTCCCCTGAAGTTGCGCGCACGGCATGCGTCGTGCATTGGTGGACGGCGATGCTCTCGGCAGGGATCCACAGGCTCGTCGCGGGGATGACGGCGGCCGCGCTGCTCGGCTCGGGCGGCGCGCAGGCGCTGCTCCTGCACCGCTGCGGGACCGAAGTGGTGATGAAGTCCTGCTGCTGCGCGAAGGGCGGCCAGCCCGCCGCGCGGCCGTCCCGGATGGAAAGGGACGACCGCGCCTGCTGCTCCGTGGCGCCCGCTCCGGGCCGCCGCGAAGACGCTGCCCCGCAGGCGGCGCTCTCGCCGCAGCCGCCGGTGGCCGGCTCGGTGGCGTTCGCGGTCCTGCCCGCCGCTCCCTTGAGGGGAGAGGCGGGCTTCGCCCTGGTGCAGCCGGCGGCCGCCGGTCCGCCGATCCTGCGCATCACCTGCTCGCTCCTGATCTGAGGCGCCCTCCTTAGCCGGAGTGTCGCCGCAGTTCACCCTCAGATCAGGTGTGCCATGAATTCGCATTGGATCTTGCCGGCGCTGGCTTGCGCCATTTCGGGCGCGCTCCCGGCCGCCGGCGCGCCGGACGCCGCCCTCGACGGCCTCTTGCGCCGCGCCCTGGAGCGCAACCCGGAAGTGCTGCAGGCGCGCGCCGCCGTGGAGGCCGAGCGCCGCCGGGTGCCGCAGGCTGGCGCCTGGCCGGACCCGGTGCTTTCGCTGGGGATCCAGAACGACAGCTTCTCCAGCTGGACGGTGGGGGAGATGGAGATGAGCTTCGTCTCCTTCGGTGCCTCGCAGGCGATCCCCTGGCCCGGCAAGCGCGGGCTGCGCGAGCAGCTCGCCTCGCTCGGGTTGCGCAGGTCCGAGGCGTCGCTGGCGCGCGCGGCCCTGGACCTGGAAGCGCAGGTCCGGGGCGGCTACGTCGACCTGCTGCTCGCGCGCGAGCAGCTCGCCCTCACCGGCGAGCTGGAGATGCTCTGGCGGCAAGCGCAGGGAGCGGCCCGCGTCCGCTACGAGTCGGGGCAGGCGCCGCAGTCCGATCTGCTCCGCGCCGAGCTCGAGCTGGCCCGCCTCGCCCAGCGCCGCGCGCTGGAGGAGGTGCAGGCCGCCAACTCCCAGGCGGCGCTCAACCGGCTGGTGGGCGATCCGCTGGAGGCGCGAATCGAGTCGGAGGCGCGCCTCGCCGGCAGCGAGCCGGAGCCCGTCGCCGAGGGGGAAGCCCTGCGCGACGCCGAGGCGCGCAGCCCGGAGCTGGCGGCCGCCCGGGTGGCAGTCGACGAGGCGGCGGCGGGAACGGGCCTGGCGAAGAAGGAGTGGTGGCCCGATCTCTCCGTCCAGGCGGCGGTGATGTACCGCGGCAGCCTTCCCGCGATGTGGCAGCTGGGCCTCGCCCTCCCGCTCCCGCTCTGGGGAAAGCGGAAGCAGGGCAACCTGGTGGCCGAGAACGAGCACCGCGCCGCGGCCGCCGGCCAGTCGGCCGAGGGCGTCCGGCAGGTGCTCGCCCTCAGGACCCACGAGCGCCTCGCCCTGCTCAAGGCGACGCTGGGGATCAACGAGCGCTACCGCAGCGGCCTTCTCGCCCTTTCGGAGGCGACCGCCCGCAGCACCCTCTCCCAGTACCAGGTGGGAAGGGTGCCGTTCACCGCCGTGCTCGAGGCGCTGGGAAGCCTGGTCGCCGACCGCGTCAGCTACCTGATCTCCAGCGCCGATGCGCAGCGGATCGCCATCGCGCAGCGCTCCCTCAGCCTCGATGCGCCCGCGATGGGCGGAGGTGGCGCCGCGGGCGCTCCCATGCCCGGGACCTCCAACGCCGCGGCTCCTGCTCGCGGCTCCACCGAACAGGCGCAGCCCGCGGCATCGCCGCAGGGCATGCGCAGCATGTGAGGACGCCATGAGACCCGCCCTGCGCAACGTTCTCCTGGTCGTCGCGGGAATCGCCGGGGGAGTGACCGCGACCGCCGTGCTCCTTGTCCCCCGGCGCCATGCTCCCCCGCCCGTCGCGGCCCAGGCGCCGGCGCGGCAATGGCACTGCCCGATGCACCCCACCTACGTCTCCGACAAGCCCGGCGACTGCCCCGTCTGCGGGATGCGGCTCGTCCCCCTGGAGCCCGGGGAGCAGGGGGCCCTGCCCGACGCGGGGGCGCCGCGCGCCGACGGGTACGCCACCGTGCAGATCGATCCCCAGCGCCAGCAGCTGATCGGCCTGCGCACGGCGCCCGTCGTGCGCGCGGAGATCGGCGCCGCCTGGCGCACGGTGGGGCGCGTCGCCGTCGACGAGACCCGCGTGCGCAGGATCAACGTCAAGGTCGACGGGTTCGTGGAGAAGCTCCACGTCGACTTCGTCGGCAAGCCGGTGCGGCAGGGACAGGCGCTCTTCGCCCTCTACAGCCCGGAGCTGGTGAGCGCGCAGAACGAGTACCTCCTGGCGGTGAAGACGCGGGCGCAGCTCGGGCCGGCCAACCAGCGCACCGGCGACGAGCTGGTGCAGGCGGCGCGGCGGCGGCTGGAGCTCTGGGACGTGCCGCGCTCGGAGATCGCCCACCTCGACCACGGCGGGGATCCCCTGCGGACGCTCACCTTCTACTCGCCGATCTCCGGCGTGGTGACCGCCAAGTCCGTCGTCCAGGGCTCGAAGATCGCCGCCGGCGACACCCCCTTCGAGGTGACCGACCTCTCCCAGGTCTGGGTGCTGGCCGACGCCTACGAGTCGGACATCTCGCGGGTGAAGGTGGGGACGCCCGCCGTCCTGCGCATCGACGCCTTGCCCAACCGCGTCTTCAAGGGCCGGGTCGGCTTCGTCGATCCCTTGCTCGACCCGAAGACCCGGACGGCGAAGATCCGCGTCTCCTTCGCCAACCCCGATCTGGACCTGAAGCCGGACATGTTCGGAGACGTCTCCTTCGCGGGCCGGACCCGCCTTGGGCTGCGGATCCCCCTGGACGCGCTCATCGACTCCGGCGCGCAGAAGGTGGTGTTCGTCT
This sequence comes from Myxococcales bacterium, assembly GCA_035498355.1. Taxonomy (GTDB): domain Bacteria; phylum Myxococcota; class Myxococcia; order Myxococcales; family 40CM-4-68-19; genus 40CM-4-68-19. The sequence goes on from DATKAG010000535.1 coordinate 12,339, forward strand.
CCCTGGGCCAGGGCAGGTTCCAGCCGCGGGAGATCACCACCGGGGCGCAAACGGCGGAGCACGTGGAGGTGCTCTCCGGGCTGGCCGAGGGGGACCAGGTGGTGACGGGGGCCAACTTCCTCATCGACAGCGAGTCGCGCCTCAAGTCGGCGCTGGCGGCGCTGGCGCAGAAGGCCCCAACCCCCGCCAGGACGGCGGCCGATCCCCACGCGGGCCACGGGAAGTGACGCCATGATCAAGTCCGTCATCCGCTTTTCCGCGGAGAACCGGGCGCTCGTCCTCGGAACCATCGCCATCCTGGTCGGGATCTCATTTTGGACCCTCCGCAACATCCCCCTCGACGCGCTCCCCGACCTCTCCGACACCCAGGTGATCGTCTACTCCCGGTGGGACCGGAGCCCCGACATCGTCGAGGACCAGGTCACCTATCCCATCGTCAGCAGCCTGTTGGGAGCGCCCCGGGTGAAGGCGGTGCGCGGCTTCTCCGACTTCGGCTACAGCTACGTCTACGTCATCTTCGAGGACGGCACCGACCTGTACTGGGCGCGCAGCCGCACCCTCGAGTACCTGAACAAGATCCAGGGGGCGCTGCCCGCGGGGGTGAAGACGGAGATCGGCCCCGACGCCACCAGCGTGGGCTGGGTCTTCCAGTACGCGCTGGTGGACAAGTCCGGCCGGCACACCAACGACGAGCTGCGCAGCTACCAGGACTGGTTCCTCCGCTACGCCCTGCAGAGCGTGCCCGGGGTGGCGGAGGTGGCCACGGTGGGCGGACAGGTGCGCCAGTACCAGGTCACCGTCAATCCCCAGGCGCTGGCGGCGCACAACATCACCATCGACTCGGTGATCCAGGCGGTGCGGCAGGGGAACAACGACGTGGGCGGGCGCCTGGTGGAGTTCAGCGGCCGCGAGTACATGGTGCGCGGGCGCGGGTACGTGAAGAGCCCGCAGGACATCGCCAGCATGGTCCTGCACTCGGAGAGCGGGACGCCGGTCACCATCAAGGACGTGGCCACCGTCACCCTGGGGCCCGAGCTGCGCCGGGGCATCGCCGACCTGAACGGGGAGGGCGACGTGGTGGGCGGGATCGTGGTGATGCGCTTCGGCGAGAACGCCCTCAACCTCATCGCCCGGGTCAAGGCGAAGCTCGCGGAGCTGAAGCCTTCCATGCCGGCGGGGGTGGAGGTGGTGACCACCTACGATCGCTCGGAGCTGATCGAGCGGGCCATCGGGACGGTGAAGGCCAAGCTGATCGAGGAGATCGTCATCGTCTCCCTCGTCATCCTTCTCTTCCTCTGGCACGTCCCCAGCGCCGTGGTCCCCATCGTCACCATCCCCATCAGCGTGGCCCTGGCCTTCATCCCCATGTACGCCATGGGCCTGAACGCCAACCTCATGTCGCTGGCCGGGATCGCCATCTCCATCGGCGTGCTGGTGGACGGCGCCATCGTGGAGGTGGAGAACGCCTACAACAAGCTCTGGCACTGGCAGGCCGGAGGGAGGAAGGGCGACTTCCACAAGATCCGCCTGGAGGCGCTGCTGGAGGTGGGGCCCAGCGTCTTCTTCTCGCTGCTGGTGATCGCCGTCGCTTTCTTGCCGGTCTTCACCCTGGTCGACCAGGAAGGCCGCCTCTTCCGCCCCCTGGCCTGGTCGAAGAACCTGGCCATGGCCATCGCCGCGCTCCTCGCCATCACCCTGGATCCGGCCATGCGGATGATGTTCACCCGCATGGAGCCGTTCTGCTTCCGCCCCCGGATCCTGGCGCGGATCGCGGACTCCCTGCTGATCGGGAAGTACCACGCGGAGGAGAAGCACCCCATCTCCCGCCTGCTGCACCGCCTCTACGAGCCGGTCTGCAGATCCGTGCTGGCGCACGCCAAGGCGACCGTGGCGGTGGCCGCGGCCCTCGTCCTCCTCACCGTCCCCGCCTGGCTGAAGCTGGGCTCGGAATTCATGCCCCCGCTCGACGAGGGCTCGCTGCTCTACATGCCCACCACCCTGCCGGGCATGTCGGTGGCGGAGGCGCAGCAGCTTCTGCAGACGCAGGACCGGATCCTCCGCACCATCCCCGAGGTGGAGACCGTCTTCGGCAAGGCGGGCAGGGCGGAGACCAGCACCGATCCGGCGCCGTTCTCCATGATGGAGACCACCATCCTCCTCAAGCCCCAGCGGCAGTGGCGGGAGCGGCCGCGCTGGTACTCGGGCTGGGCCCCAGAATGGCTGAAGGACGTCATCCGGCCCTTCTGGTCCGACCGCATCTCCGGGCAGGAGATCCTGGAGGAGATGGACCGGGCCCTCAAGGTGCCCGGGCTCACCACCGCCTGGACCATGCCCATCAAGGCGCGCCTGGACATGCTCGCCACCGGCATCCGCACCCCGGTGGGCCTGAAGATCGTGGGCGGCAAGCTGGAGGAGATCCAGCGCATCGCCGAGCAGGCGGAGGCCGCGCTGCAGAAAGTCCCGGGCACCCGCAGCGTGTTCGCCGAGCGCGTGGCGGGCGGCTACTTCCTCGACTTCGTCCTCCGCCGCGACCGGCTGGCGCGATACGGCCTCTCGGTGGACGGCGCGAACATGCTGGTGATGACCGCCGTGGGGGGAGACAACCAGGGCACCACCATCGAGGGGCGGGCCCGCTACCCCATCAACGTCCGCTACCAGCGCGAGTACCGCGAGGACCTCTCCTCGCTGCGCCGGGTGCTGGTGCCCCTGCCCCAGGGCGGGCAGATCCCCATCGAGGAGATCGCCGACGTGCAGCTGGTGCAGGGGCCCTCCATGATCCGGGACGAGAACGGGCTGCTCGCCGGGTACGTGTACGTCGACTTCGACACCTCGCGCATCGACGTGGGCAGCTACGTCGCGCAGGCGAAGGAGGCGGTGGCCTCCTCCCTCCAGGTCCCCGCCGGCTACGCCATCGCCTGGAGCGGCCAGTGGGAGAACATGCTCCGGGTCAAGGAGCGGCTGAAGATCGTCCTCCCCATCACCGTGCTCCTGATCTTCGCGCTGCTCTACCTGAACACCCGCAGCGCCTTCAAGGCGGGGGTGGTGATGCTGGCGGTGCCCTTCTCCGCCATCGGCGCCGTCTGGCTCCTCTACCTCCTGGGCTTCAACGTCTCCATCGCGGTCTGGGTGGGGATCATCGCCCTGATGGGCCTGGACGCGGAGACCGGCGTCTTCATGCTGGTGTTCCTCGACCTCGCGCACGAGCAGATGAAGCCTCGCGACGAGGCTTCCCTGCGCGAGGCCATCGTCCACGGGGCGGTCAAGCGGGTGCGGCCCAAGGCGATGACGGTGTGCGCCGCCTTCATGGGCCTGTTGCCCATCCTCTGGTCCACCGGTACCGGCGCCGATCTGATGAAGCGCATCGCCGCCCCCATGGTGGGAGGGCTGGTCACCTCCTTCATCCTCGAGCTCCTGGTGTATCCCGCCATCTACTACCTCTGGAGGCGGCGGCAGCTTGCCATCCCGGTGCCGGCAAACGCCCCAAGTTCAGCGGTTGCCCAGCCCGGATAGCTCGGTGGCGAGCCAGCGGCGCGCCGGAGGCATCCGGCCGATGGCCCCGATCACTGCGGGGGGCGGCGAAGGCGCTGGGCCTGAACCGCGGGACCTTGCATTCGAAGCTGCAGAAGTACGGCCTCGCCGGAGCGGAGGAGGGCGAGGAGCAGGGCACGCCGGAGACCTGATGCCCCCGCACCCGGTGCGCGGGCCGCCGTCTGCGGCGGGCACGCCCCGTGCACGCTTGCAGGACAGGAGGTGCGCCATGGCCAGCACGCTTCTCTCCCAGCTCATGCCCTCCTTCACCCTGCGCGAGACGGACCACGTCTCCGTGGCCCCCGGACCGGACCAGGCCTGGCCGCGCGCCCGGGGCCTGGACGTCGCGCGCATTCCTTTCGTGCGCGCGCTCTTCGAGCTGCGCATCGTCCCCGAGCGGGTCGCGGCTTTTGCGCGGGGCAAGCCGCAGCCCGCCGTCGCCTCGGTGGGGATCGAGGCCATCGAGCACACGAAGGGGCCGGGGTTCCGGATCCTCGGCGAGGAGCCCGGCCGCGAGGTGGTGGCGGGCGCGGTGGGCCGCTTCTGGAAGCCGCACATCGAGTGGGCGGACGTCGAGCCCGCCGGCTTCCGCGACTTCTCCCAGCCGGGCTGGGGCAGGGTGGCCTGGAGCATCCGGGTGGACCCGCGCCAGGCGGGCGGATCGTGGGTCACCTTCGAGGTCCGGGTGGGGGCCACCGACGCCGTCTCCTTCGAGCGGTTCCGGCCCTACTGGGCGGTGATCGGCCGCTTCTCGCGCGCCATCCGCCGCGCCGGCCTGCACCGCCTGCGGCGCCAGATCGGCGCGCCCGCGCCCGCGGCCATGGCGGGGGACGACCTGCTCCCCGCACCCCGCTACTTGCGCACCCACGAGGAGGTCATCGAAGTCCCGCCCGAGCGGGTCTGGCCCTGGCTGGTGCAGATGGGCTGCCGGCGCGCCGGCTGGTACGCCATCGACCGCCTCGACAACGGCGGGGTGAAGAGCGCGCAGCGGATCGTCCCCGAGTTGCAGAAGCTGGCTGAGGGGGACATCATCCCCGCCACGCCCCGGGGCGAGGCAGGCTTCGCCGTGCTGCGCCTCGAGCGCGAGCGAGCGCTGGTTCTCGGCTCGCCCGGCCTGCTGCCCGGCGGAGCGCCGCCCGGGGCGAAGTTGTCCGCGGGCGACTCGACCTGGGCCTTCCAGCTGGAGCCCGTGGGACCGGACGCGACCTGGCTCGGCGTCCGCGTCCGCGCGGACTACCCGCCCGGCCTGCGCAGCGGGCTGGTGCGCATCGGGGTGGGGGCCGCGCACGAGATCATGCAAGCGGCCCAGCTGCGCAATCTGAAGAGGCGGGCGGAAGCGCCTGCCGCCTGACGCATTGCGGTTCTTGCGAAATGCAGGGCGACTGCGTCCCCTTTCGCAGGGGAAGCGGTGGCATCGCGCGTGCTTGGGCGGACGGGCATGCCCATCCCACTGCTGGCGCTGCTCTTGCTCGCGCAGGCCAATGCCGAGCCCCCCGCGATCCAGGTGCACGGCTTCGTCGACGCCTTCTACGCGCTGAATTCCAACCGTCCGTACGACGGCGCCAGCTTCATCGCCGGAACGGGCACCACCGCCCGGCGGGCGGACGAGCTGAACGTCAACTCCGCGGGACTGGAGGTGGCGCTCGATCCCAGCCCGGTCGGATTCCACCTCACCCTCGCGGCCGGCAGCGGCCTCGACGTGGTCCATGCCGGAGAGCCGGCCGGGCCGGCGACCGGGCTGGAGATCTGGCGCGCGGTGTACCAGGCCAGCGTCAGCTGGAAGGCGCCCATCGGGTCGGGCCTGCTGCTGGAAGCGGGCATCTACCCGTCGCACATCGGCTTCGAGTCCTTCTTCAGCAAGGACAACTGGAACTACACGCGCGGCTGGATAGGGGAGTTCTCCCCCTACTACCAGGCGGGATTGAAGGCGTCGTACACCTTCGACGAGCACTGGTCGGCGCAGCTCCACTTCCTCAATGGTTGGCAGGTGATCGGCGACAACAACCGCGCCAAGGCGGTGGGCACGCAGGTCGCCTGGACGAGCGATCGCGCGACCTTCGCTTTCAACACCTTCGCCGGGCCGGAGCTGCCGGGGGACGACACGCACTGGAGGCTGTTCGGCGACCTGACCGCCCAGGTGAAGGCGACGCGCTGGCTATCCCTGGGCGCGACGGCGGACCTGGGCTGGCAGGATCGGCCCCAAGGGGCAGCGCTGTGGCACGCCGCCGGGCTGTATGCCCGCGCCGCGCTCTCCGAGTGGGCGGCGGTCGCCCTGCGCGCCGAGTACTATGACGACCGGGACGGCTTCTTCTCCGGCGCCTCCCAGGTGCTGGGGGAAGGGACCGCAACCCTGGAGCTACGCCCGGCGGCGGCGCTGATCTTCAAGCTGGAGGCGCGGCACGACGTCGCCGGAGAGGCGGTCTTCAGCGCCGCGCGGGACGCCTCGGGGAACCCCACGTTCTCCACCTCGCAGACGCTGGCCATCGCCAGCGCGGTTGCGACCTTTTGACGCTTCTTGCGGATTGCAAGGAAGGGCTTGCAGGGATTGCGCAATGTGCAAGGCCCCCGGTACCAGGACGCCTGAAAGACGCCAATTTCCACGGTTCGTGACACGGCACGCCAAATGCTTTTCGCCCCGCCGGAGGGTCCATGTTCGACATCCTGCTCGTGTTGGCGGCCGCCGCCTTCTTCGCCCTTTCCTGGGGCTACGTGCGGCTCTGCGAGAAGCTCTGATGAACCTCGAATACGCCATCGGCCTTCTGCTCTCGGTGCTGCTGCTCGTCTACCTCGCCTGGGCGCTGGTCAAGCCGGAGCGCTTCTGATGACCGCCATCGGTTGGCTGCAGATCGCCGTCTTCTTCCTCGTCGTCCTGGCGCTGGCGAAGCCGCTGGGCGCGTACATGTTCCGCGTCTTCGAGGGCAACCGTCAGCCCCTGCCGCGGGTGCTCGGCCCGGTCGAACGGTTCACGTACCGCATCTGTGGAGTGGACGCCGGCAAGGGCCAGACCTGGCCGGTCTACGCCTTCTCGCTGCTCGCCTTCAGCCTCTTCGGCATGCTGGTGACTTACGCCATCCAGCGGCTGCAGCACCTGCTGCCCTTCAACCCGCAGAAGCTCGCGGCGGTCGAGCCCGCGCTGGCGTTCAACACGGCGGCGAGCTTCACCACCAACACCAACTGGCAGGCCTACACGCCCGAGACCACGGTCAGCTACCTGACGCAGATGGCGGGCCTGGCCTGGCACAACTTCATTTCCGCCGCCGCGGGCATCGCCGTCGCGCTGGCGGTGGCGCGGGGGCTGACGCGGACGGGAGGAGCGGCGGGCGGCAAGACCATCGGCAACTTCTGGGTCGATCTCGTTCGATCCACCCTCTACGTCCTGTTGCCCATCTGCTTCTTCTACGCGCTCTTCCTCGTCTCCCAGGGGGCCCTGCAGAACCTCGCGCCCTACCGCGAGCTGACCACCCTGGAAGGGTTGAAGCAGACCCTCGCCATGGGCCCCGTCGCCTCACAGGAGGCGATCAAGATGCTGGGGACGAATGGGGGCGGATTCTTCAACGCCAACAGCGCCCACCCGTTCGAGAACCCCACCCCGCTATCGAACTTCGTGCAGATGGTTTCCATCTTCGCCATCCCCGCGGCGCTCACGTACACGTACGGGCGGATGGCGCGCGACCAGCGCCAGGGCTGGGCGCTGTTCGCCGCCATGGCCGTGCTCTGGCTGGCCGGCGTCGCCACGCTCTACTGGGCCGAGTCGCGCGGAAATCCCGCGCTGCAGGGCCTCGCCGGGCTGCAGCAGGGCGCTGGCAACCTGGAGGGAAAGGAGACCCGATTCGGCCTCCCCGCCACGGCCCTCTTCGCCACCGTCACCACCGACGCCTCCTGCGGGGCGGTGAACGGGATGCACGACAGCTTCACCCCCCTGGGCGGCCTGGTGCCGCTGCTCAACATCCAGTTGGGCGAGGTGATCTTCGGCGGGGTGGGGGCAGGGATGTACGGGATGCTGGTCTTCGTCGTCCTCACGGTGTTCATCGCCGGGCTGATGGTGGGCCGCACGCCCGAGTACCTGGGGAAGAAAATCGAGGCCCGGGAGATGAAGCTGGCCATGCTCTACGCCCTCATCTTCCCCCTCCTCATCCTGGGCTTCACGGCCTGGGCCGCCGTGGTGCCGTATGGCACCTCTTCGCTGAACAACGCCGGGCCGCACGGCCTCTCCGAGATCCTCTACGCGTTCAGCAGCGGCGCGGGCAACAACGGGTCTGCCTTTGCCGGCCTCAACGCCAACACGCGCTTCTTCAACCTTGCCCTCGGGACCGACATGCTGGCCGGCCGCTTCCTGATGATCATCCCGGCGCTGGCGCTGGCCGGCTCCATGGTCGACAAGAAGGTGACCCCGGCCGGCCTGGGCACCTTCCCCACCAACGGGAGCCTCTTCGTGGCGCTGCTGGTCTCGGTGGTGATCATCGTCGGCGCCCTGACGTTCTTCCCCGCGCTCTCGCTCGGCCCCATCGTCGAGCACTTCGCGGCCGCCGCCGGGAGGGTGTTCTGATGGCCCCCAGGGCAAAGCAGCTCTCGCTCGTCGATCCGTCCATCCTCCGCCCGGCCATCCGGGAGAGCTTCCGCAAGCTCGCCCCGCAGCTGGTGGCGAAGAACCCGGTGATGTTCGTGGTGGAGATCGGCAGCGTGCTCACCACCGCCCTCTGGCTGCGGGACGTGATCGCGCCCGCGCCGGGCGGCGCGCCCACCTGGTTCACCCTGGCGGTCTCCATCTGGCTCTGGTTCACCGTCCTCTTCGCCAACTTCGCCGAGGCGGTAGCCGAGGGCCGCGGCAAGGCGCAGGCGGACACCCTGCGGCGCATGCGCCAGGACACGGTGGCGCGCAAGGTGCGCTACTGGCCCCAGCCCGAGGACGTCCCCGGCATCTCCAACGAGGACATCATTCCCGCCTCCCGCCTGAAGAAGGGCGACCTGGTGATCGTCGACGCCGGGCAGCTCATCCCCGGCGACGGCGAGGTGATCCAGGGCATCGCCTCGGTGGACGAGTCGGCCATCACCGGCGAGTCGGCGCCGGTCATCCGCGAGAGCGGCGGCGACCGCTCCGCCGTCACCGGCGGGACCAAGGTGCTCTCCGACCGGATCGTGGTGCGCATCACCACCGATCCCGGCGAGTCCTTCCTCGACCGGATGATCGGCCTGGTGGAGGGAGCCTCGCGGCAGAAGACGCCCAACGAGATCGCCCTGCACATCCTGCTGGTAGGGCTGACCATCATCTTCCTCTTCGCTTGCGTCACCCTGGTGCCGATGGGCCTCTACTCCGGCATCCCGCTGGGCGCGACCGCCATCGTCGCCCTCCTGGTCTGCCTCATCCCCACCACCATCGGCGGCTTGCTCTCCGCCATCGGCATCGCCGGGATGGACCGGCTGCTGCGCAAGAACGTGCTGGCGATGAGCGGGCGGGCGGTGGAGGCCGCCGGCGACGTGGACACTCTCTTGCTCGACAAGACCGGGACCATCACCCTGGGGAACCGGATGGCCTCCGAGCTGTTGCCCGCGCCCGGAGTGCGGATCGAGGACCTGGCCGACGCGGCCCAGCTGGCCAGCCTGGCCGACGAGACTCCCGAGGGCCGCTCCATCGTGGTGCTGCTGAAGGAGAAGTACGGCCTGCGGGGACGGGAGACCAAAGGCATCGCCCACTTCATCCCCTTCAGCGCGCAGACCCGGATGAGCGGCTGCGACCTGGGCGACCGGCGGGTGCGCAAGGGCGCGGTGGACGCGGTGGGAGATTACGTGAAGGCGCAGGGCGGCAGCGTGCCCGACGAGGTGGTGCAGGCCGCCTGGAAGATCGGCGACGCCGGGGGGACCCCGCTGGCGGTGGCGGAGGGCAAGCTCGTGCTCGGGCTCATCCACCTCAAGGACGTGGTCAAGGGCGGCATCGCGGAGCGCTTCGCCCGCTTCCGCGCCATGGGCATCCGCACGGTGATGATCACCGGCGACAATCCTCGCACCGCCGCGGCCATCGCCAAGGAGTCCGGGGTGGACGACTTCCTCGCCCAGGCCACGCCGGAGGCGAAGATGCGCCTGATCAAGGACGAGCAGGCCAAGGGGAAGCTGGTGGCCATGACCGGCGACGGCACCAACGACGCGCCGGCGCTGGCGCAGGCGGACGTGGGCGTGGCCATGAACACCGGCACCCAGGCGGCGAAGGAGGCCGGCAACATGGTCGACCTCGACTCCGATCCCACCAAGCTCCTGGAGGTGGTGGAGGTGGGCAAGCAGCTGCTCATGACCCGGGGGACGCTGACCACCTTCTCCATCGCCAACGACGTGGCGAAGTACTTCGCCATCCTTCCCGCGCTTTTCGTTGGCGTCTTCCCCGAGCTGGCGCCGCTGAACGTGATGCGGCTGGCCTCGCCCTACAGCGCCATCCTCAGCGCGGTGATCTTCAACGCCATCATCATCGTCCTCCTCATCCCCCTGGCGCTGCGCGGCGTGCGCTACCGGCCGCTGGGGGCGGCGGCGCTGCTGCGCCGGTCGCTCCTGGTCTACGGCGTGGGTGGGGTGATCGCTCCCTTCATCGGCATCAAGCTGATCGATCTCGGCCTGGCCGCCGCCGGGCTCGTCTGAGGAGACCTCCGTGATCCGCCAGGAGCTGAACGCCGCCGTCCGCGTCACGCTGCTCACCTTGATCGTCACGGGGCTCGCCTACCCGCTGCTCACCACCGCGGTCGCCTCTGCGGTCTTTCCCCGGCGGGCCGCCGGCAGCCTCCTGGCCGACGCGGCGGGGGAGCCGGTCGGGTCCGAGCTGATCGCCCAGCCCTTCACCAACCCCGGGTACCTGCAGCCCCGGCCCTCGGCCGCGGGCGAGAAGGGATGGGACGCGGCGGGGTCGTCGGGCTCGAACCTGGGTCCGACCTCCAAGGCGCTGCGGGAGCGCGTGCAGAAGGAGCTGCAGCGGCTTCTCCAGGAGAACCCGGGCGCCGATGGGCCGGTTCCCGCCGAGCTGGTGACCGCCTCCGGCAGCGGCCTGGATCCCCACCTCTCCCCGGACGCCGCCCTCTGGCAGGCGCGGCGCATCGCCCGGGCCCGCAACGTCGACGAGGCGCGCGTGCGCGGCGTGATCGAGGCCAACGTGGAGGGGCGCGATCTCTTCATCCTGGGCGAGCCGCGCGTCAACGTGCTGGTGGTCAACCGCGCCCTCGACCGGTACTTCGGGGCCCTGCGATCGGCAGCGCGCTGAGCGCCGCGTGCTGCTAGGCTGCGCCACCGCGAGGGTGGATGGCGACTGTGGCGCAGACGCGGCGGCCCGAGGACTTCCTCGAGCTGGTGGAGCGGGCCCGGCGCGGCCGGCTCAAGCTCTACGTGGGCTTCGCCGCCGGCGTGGGCAAGACCTACCGCATGCTGCAGGAAGCTCACGACCTGCGGAAGCGGGGCGTGGATGTGGTGGTGGGGTTCGTCGAGCCGCACGGGCGCGCCGAGACCGCCGCGCTCATCGACGGCCTCGAGCTCGTGCCCCGGCGGAAGCTCGAGCACCGCGGCGTGCGCCTCGAGGAGATGGACCTCGACGC
>DATKAG010000536.1:0-12201 GCA_035498355.1 Myxococcales bacterium
TCCTCGAGCTTGACGCGCAGCGAGCGGACGAAATTGTCCACCGTGCGCGGCGTGCCCTCGTACTCCGCGCCCCAGCAGCGCGCAAGGATGTCGTCGCGGCTCAGGGCCCGCCCCGCGGAGGTGAGGAAGAGGCGCAGCACCCGGAACTCCTGCGGGCTCACCTCCACCGTGGCCCCCTCCCGCGTCACCGTCTGCCGGTCGAGGTCCACCTCCACCTGCCCGAAGCGGATGACCGTGTGCGGGTCGACCGGCGGCGGGCGGCGGCGGAGCAGCGCCTCCACCCGGGCGAGCAGCTCGCCCAGCCCGAAGGGCTTGCTCAGGTAGTCGTCGGCCCCCAGCTTGAGCCCGAGGATCTTGTCGCTCTCCATCCCCTTGGCGGTGAGCATCAGCACCGAGACGGTGGACTTGCGCCGGCGCAGCTCCTTGAGCACCTCGTAGCCGTTGCGGTTGGGGAGCATCACGTCCAGCACCACCAGGTCGACGTCGGGCTGCAGCGCCAGCGCGAGGCCCGTGTCGCCGTCCTGGGCCAGGCGCACCTCGTGCCCGTCCTTGCGCAGGTTGAGGCGGAGCCCCAGGGCGATGGCGCGATCGTCCTCGATGATGAGGATGCAGGCCATTGCTCAGGCCGCCGGGAGGATGACGCGGAAGGTGCTGCCCTCGCCCACCCGGCTGTCCAGCTCGATGCGGCCGCCGTGCAGCTCGACGATCTTCTTGGCGATGGCCAGCCCCAGCCCGGTGCCCTCGGTGCGCCGGGAGAGCAGGTCGTCGGCCCGGTAGAAGCGGTCGAAGATCCGCTTCCGCTCGTGGGGCCGCACCCCCGGCCCGTTGTCTTCCACCTCGATGGCCACACCCCGCCCCGCGCGCCGGGCGCGCACCCGGATGCGCTTGTCCTCGCCAGTGTACTTCACCGCGTTGTGCAAGAGGTTGAGCACCACCTGGGCGATGGCGTCGGGATCCACGTTCACCGCCGGCAGCGGCGCCTCCAGCTCGGTGCGGTAGGTGGCGGGAAGCTGCTGCGCCCGGTAGGCCTCGCCGATGCGTTCGAGCAGCGCCGGCACCTCGGTGCGCTCCAGCTCGAGGCTCCGGCCGCCCGACTCCAGCCGCGACCAGTCGAGGAGCTTCTCCACCAGCCGGGAGAGCCGGTCGGCCTCCGCGGAGAGCATGGTGACGCACTCGCGCATCTCCTGAGGGCTCTCCACCCGCCCCTCGCGCAGGGTCTCGGCGAAGAGGCGGACGCTGGTGAGGGGCGTGCGCAGCTCGTGGGAGATGTTGGCCACGAAATCCGTCTTCAGCCGGGAGAGCTTGTAGGCTCGCCGCATCTCCCGGATGGTGAGCCCGAAGCCCACGCCGATGCCAAGGTAGAGGAGGACGAGGAGGGCGATGTAGAGGGTGCGGTTGCGGAAGGCCAGGGGCGCCGCCGGGTCGCCGGGAAGCTCGGCCGCGAGCGCGAAGCCTTCCAGGGGAGGCCCCAGGGCCACACGCGCCACCACCGTGGAGGTCTGTCCCGCCTCGGCCACGATGCGGCGCAGGGCGGCGAAGGCGGCCACCGGCTCCCGCGGAGGGACGAGAGAGAAGGCGGCGCGGTCGCGGGGGAAGCGCTCCTCGGCCACCCGCGGCACCCGGCCGCCGATGGTGGCGAGGTCGAACTGCGCCAGCAGGGTCAGCTCGCCCTCCGGCCGGACCGCGCGCACCAGCGCATAGGCGCGGCGCTCGTTGTCCACCTCCGCGTTGGCGAAGACATGGCCCCCGATGGGCAGCGTGGCCGCCCGCCGGGCGGCGTCGGCCAGCTCGGGCGGCGGCCTGACGAGCGGCCGTACGGAGGCGATCAGCGGATCCTCCGCGCCGGCGGCTGCCGCGGCCGCCGCTTTGTCCAGCCGGCCGAGCAGGTCGAGCGAGAGCTGTCGCAGGCGGGCCTCGTACTCCTCGGCCAGGCGGCGCTCCACCGCCGCCCGCTCGTTGGCCACCGCCACCACCCCGAACGCCACCAGGGCCACGCTGGGCAGGAGCATGCCGCAGAGCAGCCAGACGAAGGCGCGGCGGAATTCGATCAGCTCGGAGGTCTTCGCCATCCGCTTTCCTTCTACCAGCGTTGGTGTAGGGTGCACGCCCCGAATGGCCCGCAAGGATCGATCGCCGGCGGCCGCCGCCTCGCCGCCGCAGCCCCAGACTCCTCTCGCCAAGGCCCGCTGGGCGCTGGAAGCGGGGGACATCCGCCGCGCCCGTTCGCTCGCGGCGGAAGCCGCGAGATCGGGACCCGAGGCGGACCGGCCCGCCGCCCAGGACCTGCTCCAGCGCCTGGGCCCCGATCCCCGCGCCATCCTCACCGCGGCGGCGGTGCTGGTGCTGATCGTCATCGCCGCCTGGCTGGCGATCCTTCGTAGACGCTAGCCCTGATCCAGCTCAATCAGGCGGGCTGGTCCTCGTCGTCGTTCGGGGAATGGAGCTGGTGACCGTCCTCGTCTGGGTGGCCGGCGCCGGTCTCCCCGCAGGTGACTCGTTTTCGGTGCGTTACCAGGACATCGCTGACACCTGACTTGCAGGGGTGTGCCCTGGAGAGAGCAGCGAGTCATGGGGGAAAGCTGAGATTCCTCGAAGCGGCCCTGGTGCCCGGAGCCAACATCTGGGCGCTCTGCGCGGAGCACGGCATCTCGAGCTCCGCAGCAAGCGCCCCAGCTGGGGACCGGCCATCATCGCCCGTGTCCCGGGCAGGCGATCTGGCAGCGACGGGCCGGCTCGCAGCACCGCAGCCCGCGTGCTCAAGCGGCTGGGGAGGATCCCCCGTGGCAGCGGCGGAAGAACCCGCAGCCCACCTCACGGCAGACTGAAGGCTGCACCAGGGGCCAGCTCCCCGTGCGCCGTCCCTCGGCAATCGCCTGCGCGGCGTCCAGCAAGCGCTCCCGCGTCTCTTCCGCCGTGGCCGGCTCCCGCTCCACGAACGGCGCCCCCTTGCTGCGCAAGAAGACGATCCCCGTGCGCACCGGCAGGCCCGTCCCGGCCAGCTCGCGGGCGGCCAGCGCGTACGCGTCGAGCTGCGCGGCGTAGCGGGCGGTGTCCCGCGCCTGGGAGAGCTTGTAATCGACCACCGTCAGCTCTTCGCCCACGAGCAGGGCGTCGATCTGCCCCCGCACGAGCAGCTCCGGCGCCCCGGGCCGCGAAAGCCGGAGCAGGAAGGGGAGCTCGCGGTGCAAGCGATTCTCCGGCAGCTCCGCCATCCGCCGGGCGAGCGGCGAATCGAGGAAGGCGCAGGCGGCGTCCACCACCTCCGCGTGCGCCAGGGGATCCTCCCCCTCCAGCCGCAGCGCCCGCAGCAGCTCCTCGCGGCGCCGCGCCGGATCGAGCCCGAGCGGCGCAAGCTCCAGCAGGCGGTGCGCGAGCGTGCCCAGGGCGGCCGCCGGCGTCCCGCTCTCCTCGCCGAGCGGATCGGGCAGCGGCCGGTCCGCCTCGGGCCGCTCCTCCAGGAGGAGCTCGTGCAGGAGCTGGTAGCGGCGGGGGCAGATGCCGGCGTCGGCGAGCTGGGTCACCGGCGCGGAGAGCGTGGAGGGCGCGGGAGCGGCGGCGAGGGCGAGGCGCTCCACGTCCGGGTGGATGGCCGGCGGCCCGGCGTCGATCGCCTCCGGAGCGATGGCGGGTCCTCCGGGCGCGGGCGGGGCCGCCTCGCCAGGATCGCGCACCAGCCGCAAGAGGCCGCGCTCCACGGCCGGCTGCGCGACCTGGTCGACGAAGAGGCGCCAGGACTCCTCCTTCTTCGCCGCCCGCCCGGAGAGCACCAGCAGATCGCGCGCCCGGGTCACCGCCACGTAGAAGAGCCGCCGCGACTGCGCCAGCTCGCGCGCCTTCCGCCGCTCCTGGACCGTGCTCCCCTGCGTCCCCCAGCGGCGCTTGCCGTCCGCGCCCCGCGCCTTCACCGCCATCCCCAGATCGGGATCGATCGCCACCCGCACGGGCCCGGGCTTGAACGAAGGCGCGGCGCACTCGGGGACGAAGACGACGGGGAACTCCAGCCCCTTCGCCGCGTGCACGGTGAGCAGCCGCACCGCGTGCGGATCGCTCTCCTCCACCACCGCCCCTTCCCCCTCCCGCGCCTCCTCGTCGGCGAGCTGCCGCAAGTCCGAGAGGAAGGCGCGCACGCCCAGGCCGCGGCGCTCCGCCTCCCGGGCAGAGGCCAGCAGCTTCTCGATGTTCGCCGCCGCCTGCTCTCCGTAGAGGCCCCCGGCGCAGCCCGCGGCGTAGTCGGAGTCGGCCAGGGCCGCCTCCAGCAGGGCGGAGGGGCCCAGCCGGTCGGCCTCGCGCCGCAGCGAGCGCAAGAGCGCGGCCACAGCCGCCAGGGCCTCCGCGTCATCGCCTTCCAGGCCCTGGGCGTTCAACAGATCCCAGCGGCGCTGCGCGAGCAGGACCAGCGCGTCGTCCGAGAGGGGCCCGAAGGGCGAGCGGAGCACCGAGGCGAGGGCCAGGTGATCGTCGGGATCGATCGCCGCCCGCAGCAGCGCCACCAGGTCCATCACCTCGCGTGCCGCGTGGAAGCCGCGGCCCTTGTAGACGAGGTGCGGGATGCGCCGGCGCAAGAGCGCCCGGCGGAACGACTCCAGATTGGTGAACCTGCGCAAGAGGATGGCCACGTCGCCGCCGCGCACCGGACGCGGGGTCTCGCCGGGGCCGAAGACCCGTTCCGGGGCATCCGGGGAGAGGAGCGCCGCGAGCCTGCGCGACACCGTCTCCGCCTCGGCCTCCACCCCCGTTCCGGGAACGTCCAGCAGTTCGGCGCAGGGGCCCGAGGGCCCGTCCGGACGGTGCGCGCTCAGGGCGTCCTCGACGGAGAAGGGCGTGTCGAAGGCCTGGCCGGACGCGGAGAGCGCCTGCGCGAAAAGGAGGTTCGCGAATTGCACCAGCGCCGGCCGCGAGCGCCGCGACTCTTGCAGCACGAAGCGCGCCGCGCCCCCTGCCAGCAGCCGCTCCGCATACTGCTGCGCCCCCGCCACGTCGGCCCCGCGGAAATCGTAGATGGACTGCTTGCGGTCGCCCACCACCAGCACCGGGGCGTCGCCGGCGAGCCGCTCGAAGATGGCGATCTGCGCCCGGCTGGTGTCCTGCAGCTCGTCGACGAGGAGCGCTCCCACCCGGCCCTGCTCGGCGGCGCGGGCCACCGGGTCGCTGGCCAGCAGATCGCGGCAGAGGCGGGTGAGATCGTCGAAGTCGAGCGCACCCTCGCGATCCTTCAGCTCCCGGTGCCGGCGGGACGCCTCGGAGCCCAGGGCGGCCAGGTCCCTGGCCAGCGCCGCGCCGCGCACTCCCGCGTCGGCGTTGAGGATGCCTTCGAACGCCTGCCTCGCCTTGTTGACGGCTTCCTTCTCGGGGCCTTGCGCCCGCAGCGAGAGCGGCGAGCACTGCCGCAGCTCGGGCCAGAAGAGCCGGAGCTGGCCCGGCGGGTACTGGTACAGCCCGGGTCCGGGCGCGGGCGGCGCTTCCTTTCCGGCCCGGGCAAGCTCCGCCCGCAAGGCGCCCAGGGCCCGCTCCAGCTCCCGCCGGGCGCGCCCGTCGTCTTCCTCCGCCTCCTGGAGATCGGGCACCGGGGGCGCCGTCCCGGACTCGCCCAGCGCCGTCAAGAACGCCGTCAGCTCGTCGGCCAGCCCCAGCCCGTACTTGCCCTGGGTGCGCAATCCCATCTCCGCGCACAGCCGCCGGGCGGCCTCGCGCAGGGGCCCGCCCAGCCCGCCGTCCAGCGCGCGCAGGGCGGTGGCCTCGCAGGCCTCGCGCAGGAGCCTCCGCGCCCTGGACTCGTCCAGCAGGCTGAAGCGCGGATCGATCCCCGCGGCCGGCGCGTGCCGGCGGAGGATCTGCGCGCAGAGGGAGTGGATGGTGCCGATCTGCGCCAGCGCGAGGTCCCGCCTGATCCGCCGCCAGCGGGGATCGGAAGCCGCCAAGGCGTCGATCCGGGTCCGGATCCTCCCCTTCAGCTCGGCCGCGGCCTTCTCCGTGAAGGTCACCGCCCAGAGGCGGGCAGGGGGAAGCGGCGGCTCGCGCGCGAGGAGCTGGATGCAGAGGTCCACCAGGTTGTGCGTCTTCCCCGCGCCCGCCCCCGCCTGCACGACGGCGCTGCCCCCGGGGAGCGCGAGGTCAGCCACGGGGCGCCTCCCCGCCGTTCTCGTCGGGGTCGGTGGGCAGCGCCACCAGCCGGCAGGCGGGCTTCAGCTCGCAGTAGTCGCAGTTGAGAGGCCGGACGGCGAAGAGTCCGGCGCGCATCTTCTCCACCCGCTCCGCTACCCCATGGGCGAGCGGCAGCGCGTCGGGATCGATGCCGCTCTCGCGCAGCGTCCTGGTGTGCTCGGCGTCGCGCAACGAGAGGTACCCCGCGTCCACCCGGGCCCCGGGCTCGCGCTGGCGCACCGCCTCGGCGTAGAGAGCGAGCTGGAACCGGGGCGCGAGGAGCGCCTCCGGCTTCAGCCTGGGGGCGAGCGAGTCCACCCGCCCCGACTTGTAGTCGAGCACCAGGAGGGTGCCGTCGGGGAGCCGGTCGATCCGGTCGATGACCCCCCGCACGAGCACGTCGCCCAGCCGCAGCGGGGGCCAGGAGCCGGGCTCCTGGAACCCGAACTTGCGCTCCAGCTCCAGCGGCTGCGCGCCCTTCTCCGACTCCACCACCGCCACCAGGTTCTCCAGGAGCTCTTCGCGCTTCAGCTCCCAGAGGGAGGGGTTTCCCACGTGCTCGCGCCGGGCGAACTCGTCCATGGCCGCCGCGGCCACCTCGCGCAAGGTGGCGATCTCCTCGGCGGTCCCCCGCAGCGGCAACCGGCCTTCCGCAAGGAGGCGGCGGAAGAAGCGCTCCAGGCAGAGATGGAGGAGGCTGCCGCGCTCGCGGCTGCCCAGCTCGGCGTCGTCGCGCTCGTCGGGGTCGATGCGCAGCAGGCGCTTCCCCAGGGTGCGGAAGCCACAGGTGGCGTGGTCCTCGAGCTGGCCGGAAGAAGCCGGAGCATCGGGTCCGAAGGCGAACGCTTGCGCGGAGAGCTGCAGGGCCGCTCCCGTGAGCTGGCCGGAGAACCGGCCCGGGGCGATCTCGCCCACGAAGGCGCGCACCCTCTCCCGCTCGGCGGCCGCGGCCCGGGCCACGCGGCGGAAGCGGGCGGCGAGCGGCGAATGCAGCAGGGCCGCGGCCAAGGCGCGCGCCTCTTGCGCTGGGGCCGGCGGCGTCACCCGGTAGGCGGGCTCCGCGAACGCGTCCAGGGCCGCGCGGGAAAGCAAGGAGGATCCATCCGCGCACCGGGCCGGCTGGGGAATGGTCGAGAGGGGCAGGACCTGGACCGCGGCGGCCGAGGCGCGCGCGGCCTCGTCGGCGAATGTGGAGCGGAGGATCTCCCGCCCTTGCGCGTCGGTGCGCGGCCAGAGCAGGGTCAAGGAGCGCCGGGCGGCGCAGAGGCCGGCGTGGAAGAGGAGCGGCTCCTGCGCCTGGCGGGGCGGCAAGAGGCCCGGGTCGCCCGCTTCCGCGGCGGCTCGGAACACGGCCCGCCCGGCCGCGCGGTTGACGGCGTGGCGCTCCTCGTCCGAGAGGAGCGGGTCGGGCGAAGGACGGGCCGGGAGCTCGCCGTCCACCAGGCCCACGAGGAAGAGGTGGTCGACGCTTCGCCCCGCCAGCTCGCGCAACTCGACCAGTTGCACGGTGCCGCCCCGCGCGCCGGAAGCGGGCAGGGAGGCCTGGGACAGCGCCTGGGAGAGGATCCGGGTGAACTCGGCGCGGGGGACGCGGACCTCGCCCACCTTCGCCTCGGCCCGCGCCAGCCCGGCGCAGGCCTGCTCCAGGGCGCGGCCCGCCGCCTGGTCGCGGGCGAGCGCTGCCAGCGAAGCCCGCTCCAGCATGGCCCCGGCCTCCTCCGGCTGGGGAGCGCGCAGCCGCGACCAGAGCCCCCACCGCCCGAGGAGGCTGAGGAGCGCCGCGCCGTGCTCCGCCAGGCTGCCCTGCGCCGGGAGCGAGCGGAGCGCGGCGATCACCCGGAGCACGCGACGCCTGGTTTCCTCGAGGACCGCGCCCTCCCTGCGCGCGCGGGCCGCCGCGTCGGCATCCTCGCCGGCGTTGCCCTCCAGCCGGCCGGCGAGCTCGGCCAGGGCGCGCGCGTAACCGCCTCCCCCGGCATCGTCGACGGCGTGCGCCTCGCGCAGCGTCCGCGCCAGCGCCTGTGGAGGAAGGCGATCGGCATCCTCCTCCAGCCTGAGCAGGCGTGAGCAGAGCAGGTCGATCAGCCGCTCGCGGGGAAGATCGTCCTCCAGCAGCTCCAGGAGGGAGAGCGAGAGCCGCACCGGGGGTGCCTGCAGGGCCGGCTCGCCCCGGCGCTCGCGGAACGGCACGCCGGCCCGCAGGAGGGCCGCCCCCAGATCCTCGGCCTGGCCGTCCGCCAGGCTGCGCGCGGCCACGGCGATGGAGTCGGGGCGGGCGCCGGAGCGGAGCAGGGCGGCGCAGCGCCTCGCCACCTCCTGCGCCTGTGCCGCCGGCGAGGCGCAGGAAACCAGCTCCACCGGCGCGTGCGCCGGAGAGGCCTCGGGGGCGAACAAGCCGCGCAGCCAGAGGGCGAGCAGGGGAGCCGGCTCCTCCGGGTCGAACAGCTCCAGCTCCGGCGCCGGCTCGGGCAGCTTCTCGATGGCCCGCAGCGCGGGCTCCAGCGCCTCGGTCAGCTCGGGCCGCCCCGCCGGCCAGGGCAGGCGGATGCGCACTCGCATCCGGCCCGCGAGCGCCGCCAGAAGGCGCAGGCGCAGCGGCGTCCAGTCGAGGATGCCGTCGAACTCCAGCAGTGCCGCGCCGGCCAGCGCCTGGGGAAGGGTGCCGCCGCCGGCGAGGTGCTCGATGCCCAGCCGCACGGCCTCGTGCGCGTCGACCAGGCCCGCCCGGGCCAGCCGCTGGCGCGCCGCCAGCAACGTGCGCGCCAGCGCGCGGGGGCGCTCCGGCACGTCCAGCTCGAGAAGCTGTGCCGGCGACAGCGCCCCGTCGGTGAGCGCCGCCAGCACCTCGCCCAGCGCGGCCGCGTACCCCGCCTGGTTGCGGAGGGCGGAGTACGGTCCCGCGGAATGGCTGCGCGCCGCTTCCCGCAACGCCAGCTGCAGGGCCTGCGGCGAGGCCACTTCGGGGCAAGTCCCGGCGCGCTGCGCCTCCCGCACCAGCTCGCGCTCGAGCTGGGCCAGCGTCCACGCCACCTTCCCGGCGACGAAGCCCCGCTCCCGTGCCAGCCCGAGCAGCCGCTCCTCGGCCCGCGCCGCATCCGGCAGGACTGCGATCTGGGGCCCGCGCTTGGGAGCCAGGGCAAGGCTGAGCTGCTCGGCCACGCCCCAGTCTTTACCAGAGGGGTCTGACAACCCCGGTCAAAAACCTGGGGACACAATACGAGCTTCCGGAAACCCGTATTGTGTCCCCGGGTTTTCGGGAGCTACTTCTTGTCGTCGGAGGGCGCGGGGACGGCGGGGGGCGGGTCGGCGACGCCGGCGGCGGGAGGAGCGACCGGCTGCACGACAGGAGGAGCGACGCGCTTCTGCGGCGGCTTGACGCTGGCCATGCCCCAGAGGGAGCGGCGGGCGTCGGCGAAGGTCTTGGCGATGCGCGGAGAGGTCTCGGCCGGAACTTCCGCCCAGGGGCGGATGGCGAGGGCGCGCTTGAACTGGTCGGTCCCTTCGCTCAGCTTGCCGGTCTCCGAGAAGATCAGGCCCCGGTAGATGAGCACCTGCACCGTGTCGTCCTGGCTCTCCTTGGCCGCGGCCTCCGCCAGCTGCAGCTCCGCCAGGGCCGCGTCCAGGTCCAGCTTCTGGTAGAGGCGGATGGCGGCGGCCAGGTGCGCGTTGGCGGTGGGGGACACGGCCGGCGCGGCCGGCGGATCGGCGGCGAGGGCCGCGGAGCCGGCGAGAAGGAGGGCGGCGAGGAAGAGGCGCATCCCCGGAGGCTACCAGAGGGTCGCGCGGCGGAAAAAAAACGGGAAGTAGCCGGGGAAAAGGCGCCGCTGTAAGGTCGGGTGATGCTTCCCAGACCCCGCGGCGGGGCCTTCTTCCTGCTGCTCGTCCTCTCGGGGTGCGACAAGCTGCGCGCTTTCCCCGGATTCGAGCCTGCCAGGGCGGCGCCGGAGCCGGCCGCGCCCGCGGTGGCGATGGGACCCTGGCTCCTCGAGCCCCGCCCGGGGCAGATCACCGTCGCCTGGACCACGGTCTCGCCCTCCCTGGGCAAGGTCTGGTACGGCCCGCGCGAGACCGACCGCCTGGCCAGCGAGGACGGGGGACCCGTCACCGACCACCGGGTGACGCTGATGTCGCTGCAGCCATCCACCCAGTACCGCTATCGCATCGAGGGGTCCCCCGAGACCCTCTGGTTCAACAGCGCTCCGGCCGAAGGCGGGGAAGGACCCATCCGCGCGCTCGTCTACGGCGGCACCCACACCAACGGCGGCGACCATGCGCTGGTGGCGCGGGCGGCGGGGGCGGAGCGGCCCGATCTCCTGCTCTTGACGGGCAATCTGGTGGCCAACGCCAGGGAGGAGCCGGCCTGGCGGGCCTGGTTCCAGGAGGAGCGAGACCTGCTGGCGCACGCGCCCCTGCTCGCCGCCCTGGGCAGCCTGGAGATCGCCGACCAGGGCGCCGCTTACACCCGCTTCTTCCAGCGCCGGGGGATGCCGGCCTACGGCTCGCTCGACTACGGGCCGGTGCACATCGCCGTCCTCGACTCCTGCGAGATCGCCGCCGGCGCCACGCCCCAGAAGGGCGCCTTGTCCGAGGCGCAGAAGGCCTGGTTCGAGGAGGACCTGCGCCGGGTCCCCGAGGATCGCCATGTCTGGGTGGTGGTCCACGAGCCCCCCTGGTCGCATCCCAGGGAAGGAAAGAACCGGGGCAGCGAAGCGGTGCGGGCCGCGTTGCTCTCCGGCCACCGGGTGCACCCGGTGGAGGCGGTGTTCGCCGGGCACGAGGCGTTCTACGAGCGCGGCGACATCGACGGCATCCGCTACCTCAACCTCGGCGCCGGGGGCGCGCCGATGGAGGATCCCGACCCGCAGTCCCCGGGCGTCCAGTCGGCCGCGGCCGCGCTCTCCTACGCCCGGGTCGACGTCTGCGGCTGCCACGCAGCGCTGCGGGTCAAGGACATCTCCGGCAAGGTGATCGACGCGCTCACCCTCGCCGATTGCCCCACCCCCTGCAGCGTCCCGGAGGCGGCGCTGGCCGCCGCGGCCGCCCCGGCCCCGCCGGCCAAGGAATCCCCGCCCGGGCGCAAGCGGCCCCGCCGGCGCAAGGGCGACGCACTCGACGCCGGCAAGCGGGCGGCGGAGAATCGCGGCCGATGAGGATCACCGACATGTTCCGGTTCGCGGCCGAGCGCGGCGAGCCGGTCTTCTCCTTCGAGTTCTTCCCCCCGAAGAACGACGCCGGCGTGGGCGCGCTCTTCGACTCCCTGCGCGCCCTGCGCCCCCTCGGCCCCTCCTTCGTCAGCGTCACCTGGGGGGCGGGGGGCTCGTCGCGGGGGCGTACGCTGGAGATGGTGACGCGGATCAAGCGGGAGACGGAGATCGAGGCCATGGCCCACCTCACCTGCGTGGGGGCCTCCCGCAAGGAGCTGGAGGAGCAGCTGGCGGTGATCTGCGACGCGGGGATCAGCAACGTGCTGGCCCTGCGGGGGGACCCGCCCCGGGGACACCGGGAGTTCGTTCCCCATCCCGAGGGGCTGGCCCACGCCAGCGACCTGGTGAAGCTGGCGCGCGAGGTCGCCGACCAGCGCGGGGTGAAGCTCTGCATCGGCGGCGCCTGCTACCCCGAGACCCACCCGGAGACGCGCGATCCCGGGCTCGACCTGCGCCACTGCAAGCTCAAGGTGGACGCCGGGGCCGACTTCCTCATCACCCAGCTCTTCTTCGACAACCGCCGCTACTTCGAGTTCCTGGGCCGGGCGCGGGCGGCGGGGATCGACGTGCCCATCCTCCCCGGCATCATGCCGGTGACCAACGTCGACCAGATCGAGCGCTTCACCGCCCTCTGCGGCGCCCACATCCCCGCCGGCTTGTCCGCTGCCCTGCGCGCCCGCCGCGACGACCCCGACGCCGCCCTCCAGCTGGGCGTCGCCTGGGCGGCGCTGCAGTGCGCGGATCTCTTGAAGGGCGGCGCGCCGGGCGTCCACTTCTACACCCTGAACCGAAGCACCGCGACGCGCGCCATCCTGGCGGCCTTGCGCGCCCAGGAGCCCTGGCGGGAGGCCTGACC
>DATKAG010000537.1:0-2018 GCA_035498355.1 Myxococcales bacterium
TCCCCGGCTTCCGCGTCCGCTGGGTGCGCAAGGTGGAGTGGGAGGGACAGACCCACGCCGTCCTCTGGGGCACCTCGCTCACCCCCGCCCAGGAGGCGATGGGCGAGCAGTCGCCCGCCTTCGTCACCCAGCGCAACTACGTGGCCATCTGGAAGCTGGAGCCGGCCACCGCCAACCGGCCGCGGCGCTGGAAGCCGGTCTGGGAGCGGCTCACCGGTGGAGACGACGAGGAGCAGCCGCAGCGGGTGCTCTTCGTCGATACCAAGGACGTCACCGGCGACAACACCCCGGACCTGGTGGTGGAGCTCTCCTGCGAGACCTGCGGCGCCACCGCCGACGAGGTGATCGTGAAGACGGTGCGGGCGGGCAAGCTGGTGGACCTGCTCGCCAAGCGGGACCTCTACCGCGCGCAGGTGGAGCTGGCCCCGGGGCAGGTGCGGATCCGCGAGCCCGAGGGCGAGGACGACCAGGGCCTGACGGTGAGCACCTACGCCTACGACCGCGGCAAGGGCGCCTTCGTCCTCGCCCGCGAGGAGCGCGCCCCCGCCCCCGAGCGGTGAGGGTGTGCTAAGCCTCTCCCCATGGGAAAGAAGCCCCCGCTTCCGCCCTGGCTGGAGCACGCCGCCGCGGTGAAGAAGAAGATGAAGGACCGCGGCTTCAAGATGGCCGACCGGGTGCAGGTCTGCGAGCAGTGCGGCGAGTACGCCGAGGAGACCTGGTCCTTGAAGGGTGGCCAGGGGATGGGCGGGCGCGACATCTGCGCCTGCATGAACTGCGGCAGGGCGCGGAGCTGGAGGGGCCACGGAGCCCAGCGCGCGCCGGAGGAGCCCTTCGACCTGATGGGCTTCTTGGGAATCGCGCCGCCGCCGAAAGGCTGATCGCTAGCGGATGGCCTTGCGCAACTCCGCCGCCCGCCGCCGGATCTTCGGGTCGCCACTGTCGATCTCCACGGAACCCAGGCGGTTGTACAGGGCGGGCGGGGCCTTGAGCGTGCCGGCCTTGTGCATCTCCTCCAGCCGGCCGAGGGACTTCTCCACCACCTCTTCGTCCGGGTGCCCGAGCAGCCGGTCCAGAAGCCGCGGATCGTCGGGAATCTGGTTCTTTTTCAGATACTCGCTGGCGGCGGCGTAGAAGGCCTTGGTGTCCTCGATCGCGAAGAGCTTCTTCCGCTCCTCGTCCCCCTCGTCCCCGCCGCCCTCCCCGCGCAGGTGCTCGGGAAGCGGGGCCCCCCCGGAAAAGAGCCGCTCCAGGTTGGTCTTGTACTTGGTGTACCCGGTGCTGCGCTCGAACGACTCCCGCTCGCGCTGGTCGCGGCGAGAGGAGCCGCCGCTGCGGTCGCGCATCTTGTCGATCTCACGCCAGCTTTTCTTCTGCCGAGGGCGGTCGTCGTCAGTCACAGGCTCTCCACAACAATTCACAGGATAACAAGATTGCGCTTCACAGGCTCGTTGCGCGAGGGATGTCAGACCCTCCTGCGCAGGATGGAACCGTGAGCGCCCCTGCCACCGTCGTCGCCCTGCCCCACGGCCGCGTGCCGCCCCACAACCTGGACGCGGAGAAGAGCCTGCTGGGCGGCATCCTCCTCGAGAGCCAGGCCTTCTCCGAGGTGGTGGAGATCGTCCGCCCGGAGGAGTTCTACCGCGACGGCCACCGCAAGGTCTTCGAGGCGATGAGCGCGCTGTTCTCCCGCGGGCAGCCCATCGACCGCATCACCGTCAAGGACGAGCTCACCGCCCTGGGCGCCTTCGAGGCGGTGGGCGGCGACGAGTTCATCGACCTCCTGGACAAGATCGTCCCCACCGCCGCCAACCTCTCCTGGTACGCGAAGATCGTGCACGAGAAGGCGCTGGCGCGCCGGCTGATCGAGACGGCCAGCGCCATCGCCCAGCTGGGCTACGAGCAGCACGGCGACGTGGGCGAGTTCGCCGACGAGTGCGAGCGCCGCATCTTCGCCGTCACCGAGCAGCGCACCGCGGTGAGCTTCGTGCACGTGAAGCCCATCATCGCCCAGGCCTTCA
>DATKAG010000538.1:0-14007 GCA_035498355.1 Myxococcales bacterium
CGGCCCGGTCCAGGTGACGCTGCGGGTGACCACCTCCGGCAACGGGCTGGTGCGCGGCATTGGCGCGGACTGCCGGACGAACTGCAGCGCCACCTACCCGGCCGGCGCGCAGGTCCACCTGGCGGCGATCCCCGACACCGGCGCCACCTTCAGCGGCTGGGCCGGCGCCTGCGGCGGGGCGGGAAGCTGCGATCTGACGCTGGACGCGGACCAGGAGGTGAGCGCCGCTTTCACCGGGGCCGCCACCACCACCGCCAACCACCGCCTGACGGCGGTGGCCCAGGGCAAGGGCCGCATCACCTCCTCGCCCGCGGGGATCGACTGCGACTCCGCCACCTGCAGCGCTGACTTCGCCGAAGGGACCTCCGTGACCCTGACCGCGACTCCCGGCGCCGGCTACACCTTCGAGGGATGGGGCGGCGCCTGCACCGGCCCCGGCAACTGCTCCGTCTCCCTGGCCGCGGACGCGGCCGTGTTCGCCAGCTTCGTCGCCTTGCCGCCGCCGCCCCCCTCGCAGGTCCACCTGATCGCCACTGTCACCGGCCCGGGAACCGTGACCGGCTCCGGCCTGGACTGCGGGGAGTCCACCACCACCTGCGACGTCATGCTCGCGGGCGGCACGGCCGTCACCCTCACCGCCAGGGCCGCCGGCGGCACCCGCTTCATCTCCTGGGGTGGCGCCTGCTCCGGAAAGGCCGACACCTGCCAGCTCACCCTGCAGGCGGACACCAAGGTCACCGCCGAGTTCCAGTCGGAGGTCCTGGTGCTCGCCCCCAACGACGGCACCAACCTCACCGTCCTCGCCCTGAACTCCACCCGCATGTTCTGGCCGCGCTGGACGCCGGGCGGCACCGCCCTCTGGTCGGTGCCCAAGAGCGGCGGCGATCCGCTGCGGGTGGCCGGGGGAACCGCCTCGGCGATCGCGGCCGACGACGCGTATCTCTACTGGACCGACCAGTACAACCTCTACTCGGTCCCCGTGGGCGGCGGGCAGGTGGCGCAGCTCGCCTCGGGCTATCCCATCGGCAAGCTGGTGCTGGACGAGAACGGGGCGCTCTACTGGACGGTGGGCGCCGGCTTCAACACCACCGGCTCGGTGCACCGGATGCAGAACCGCTCCGACATGGTGCTGGCCTCCGACCAGCACCCCACCGGCGGGATCGCCGTCGACTCCCAGTACGTCTACTTCACCGACTACGACGGCAAGGGGGCGGTGAAGCGCGTCCCCCGCAAGGGAGGGGTGGTGGAGTCCCTGGTGGCCTGCAGCGAGAACTGCTTCCCCGCCTCGCTGCGGGTGGACGCGCAGAACGTCTACTACCGGGACCAGGCGGGGAACGTGTTCGTGCGCGGCAAGGCGGACGGGAACCTGTCCATGATCTCCGGCGCCAACGGGTCCGGGTACATGAACAACCCGGAGGTGGAGGTGAACGCCGGGGTGGTCTACTGGAACTGGACCGGCGGCAGCGCCCCCTACGGCATCTTCCGGGCCAACGCCGACGGCTCCGGCTTCGCCGCGCTGGACAGCAGCAACGAGACCAGCTGGTACGCCCTGCGGGTGGACAACGACGCCGTCTACTACTCCCACGGCGGGGCGATCATCCGCCGCTTGAAGTAAGGCTCACACCGAGGGAGAGGGCTCGAGCTCCGCGGGCGGTTCCCGCACCTGCTCGGCGGCGCGGTGGTCGCGCGCGATCAAGAGGTAGATCGAGGGCACGAAGAAGAGGGTGAAGGCCGTCCCGATGGCCATCCCCGCCACCAGCACCAGCCCGATGCTGTTGCGCGCCGAGGCCCCCGGCCCGGTGACCAGGGTGAGGGGGAAGTGGCCGCAGACCGTGGCCACGCTGGTCATCAGCACCGGCCGCAGGCGGGTGAGGGCGGCGTTGCGGACGGCGTCGATCTTCGACTGTCCCTGCTCCTGCAGCTTGTTGGCGAACTCCACGATCAGGATGCCGTTCTTGGAGACCAGCCCCACCAGCGTCACCAGCCCCACCTGCGAGTAGACGTTGAGGGTGGTGGTCCAGCCCTTGGTGAAGAAGGGGATGTTGGGGTTGGGCATCTTCAGGAAGGTCATCAGCATGGCGCCGAACATCGCCAGCGGCACCGACCCGGCGAGGATCACGAACGGGTCGCGGAAGCTGTTGAACTGCGCCGCCAGCACCAGGAAGATCAGCACCACCGCGAGGAGGAAGGCGGGGAGGAACTTGTTCCCCTCCACCCGCAGCTGCCGTGACTCGCCGGTGTAGTCGATTGTGTATCCCTTGGGCAGGATCTGCGCCGCCTGGTCCTCGAGGTAGCGCAGGGCCTGGTCCAGCGGCCGCACCGCCACCCCGCTCAGCTTGACCGCGTTGAGCTGCTGGAACCGGTTCAGCGCCCGCGGCGTGACCGTGTCGTGCAGGGTGGCGATGGTGCTGAGCGAGATCAGCTGCCCGTTGGGCCCGGTGACGTAGATCTCCCGCAGCTGGTCCGGGTTGAGCCGGCCCACCCGCTGCACCTGCGGGATGACCTTGTAGCTGCGCCCGGCGATGCTGAAGCGGTTGACGAAGTTGCCTCCCACCGCCGCCGCCAGGTCCTGCCCCACCTGCTGCAGATTCAGCCCCAGCTCGGCCACCTTGTCCCGGTCGATGCGGATCTCCGTCTCCGGCTGGTCGATCTTGGTGTCGATCTGGGGAGGGAAGGCGAAGATCTGGCTCTGCGCCGCCTTGGCCTGGAGCTGCTGGGCGAAGCCCAGGATCTCGCTCGGGTCGGCGGTGGAGGCGATGATGAACTCCACCGGGAAGTTGCCTCCGCCGGGCAGCGCGGGCGGGAGCACCGCGAAGGTCTGCACCCCGGGGATGGCCGAAACCTTTTGAGAGATCTCCGGGAGGATCTGGAAGGTGGAGCGCTTGCGCTTGTCCCAGGGCTTGAAGGCGTCCCCCCAGAAGCCCCCGTTGGGGAAGGTGATCTGGAAGGTGAAGTTGGTCTCCGGGATCTGCATCACTTCCTTGTTGATGGCCCGGGTGGAGAAGGTGACCTGGTCGAGGGTGGAGTTGGCGGGCGTGTTGACGATCCCGAAGATCACCCCCTGGTCCTCGGTGGGGGCCAGCTCCTTGGGCGACTGGCTGAACATGACCAGCGCCAGCACGCTGATCACCACCCAGGCCACGTAGATGGCGCCCCGGGCCTGGAAGGTGGACTCCAGGAGGCTGCCGTAGGTCTGCTTGATGCGCTCGAAGCCCCGGCTGATCATCCCCGCCAGGCCCTTCTCCTCGTCGCCGCTGTGCAACAGGTAGGCGGACATCACCGGGGAGAGCGTCAGCGCCACCACCCCGGAGATGGTCACCGCCCCGGCCAGGGTGAGCGCGAACTCGCGGAAGAGCGATCCCGTCAGCCCGCCCTGGAAGGCGATGGGCGTGTAGACCGCCGCCAGGGTGATGGTCATGGAGATGATGGGCCCCACCAGCTCTCGGGCCCCCTTGAGCGCCGCCTCCAAGGGCTTCTGCCCCTCGCGCAGGTGCCGCTCGACGTTCTCCACCACCACGATGGCGTCGTCCACCACCAGCCCCACGGAGAGGACGATGGCGAGAAGGGTGAGGAGGTTGATGGTGAACCCGAAGATCTGCACCAGGAAGATGCCGCCGATCAGGGAGACGGGGATGGCCACCACCGGCACCAGCGAGGAGCGGAGCGAGCCGAGGAAGAGGAAGATGACGATCACCACGATCAGCAGCGTCTCCAGCAGCGTCTCCACCACGTCGTCGATGGCGGAGCGGATGTACTGGGTGGCGTCGTAGGCCAGCCGGGCCTCGATCTGCTCGGGGATCTCCTTCTGCAGGGAGTCCATCTCCACCCGGACCTTCTTGATCACGTCCAGGGCGTTGGCGTTGGGCAAGGACCAGATGCCGATGAACACCGCCGTCTGCCCGCTGAAGTTCACCGCCGTGTCGTAGTCCTCCGCCCCCAGCACCACGTCAGCCACGTCGCGCAGGCGCACGGTGGCCCCGCCGCTCTGCCGGATCACCATCTGCCCGAACTCGGCGGCCGACCGGAGGTCGGTATTGGCGGTGAGGTTCACCTGCACCAGCTCGCCCTTGGTCTGGCCCACCGCCGCCAGGTAGTTGTTGGCGGCCAGCGCCTGGCGGATCTGCACCGGGCTGACGTTCAGGGCCGCCATCCGGTCGGGCTTGAGCCAGATGCGCATGGCGAAGGTGCGGGCCCCGAGGATGTCGGCCCGCTGCACCCCCTCGATGGCGGTGAGCCGGGGCTGGACCACCCGCACCAGGTAGTCGGTGATCTCGTTCTGCTTGAGGAACTTGGAGGAGAAGCTCAGGTAGGCGGAGGCGAACTGGCTGTCGGCCGAGACGATGTTGAGGATGGGGACTTCGGCCTCGGGCGGCAGGTCGCGGCGCACCTGGTCCACCTTGGAACCGATCTCGGAGAGGGCCTTGGTGGAGTCGTAGTTGAGGCGGAGGCGGGCGGTGATGGTGGAGACGTTCTGCTGGCTCTGCGACTCGATGTAGTCGATGCCGTCGGCCGCGGCGATCACCCGCTCCAACGGGGTGGTGATGAACCCCCGCACCAGCTCCGCGTTGGCCCCCACGTAGGCGGTGGTGACGGTGATGGCCGCGTTCTCGCTGCGCGGGTACTGGCGGACGTTGAGCGAGCGGATCGCCTGCACCCCGGCGATCACGATCAGGAGGTTCACCACCAGGGCGAGGACCGGCCGGCGGATGAAGAGATCGGTGAACTTCATGCGTCCTCCGCCGGGTGGCTCATTGGTCCACGGGCGTGGGCGCGATCTCGGCCTTGGGCGCCAGCTCGTTGTGCACCACCACCGCCGCCCCGTTGCGCAGCTTGAAGGCGCCGCTGCTCACTATGGTCTCGCCGGCGCTCAGCCCGTTGGTCACCGCCACCAGGTCGCCCCGCCGCTCTCCCAGGCGGACGAACTTCTGCCGGGCCACCAGGGACGCGGCGCCCTCGTCGTCCTTCTTCTCCTCCACCGCGAACACCGAGTCGCCGAAGGGGGCGTAGAGCACCGCGGTGGAAGGGATGGCCAGGACCGAGCGCCTCTCCGGGGAAAGCACGTCCACGTTGACGAACATCCCCGGCCGGAGCCGCCCGTCGGCGTTGGGGAAGGTGGCCCGCACCCGCACGTTGCGGGTGGCCACGTCCACCTCCGGGTTGATGGTGGTCACCTTCCCCTCCCAGCTGGCCTTGGGAAAGACGTCGGTGCGCAGCCGGGCCTGCATCCCCACCTGCAGCTCGGCCAGGGCCTGCTGGGGGAGCCAGAAATCGGCATAGATGGGAGTGACCGACTGGAGCGAGGCCACCGCCGTCCCGGCGGCCAGCACCTGGCCCAGGTTCACCTGGCGGATGGCCACCCGGCCGTCGAAAGGCGCGCGGATGGTGCGCTTGGCCAGGCTCGCCTGCAGGGTGGCCACGTTGGCCGCCGTCTGCTTGGCCCGCGCGTCGGCCGCGTCCAGGTCGGCCGGCGAGTTGGTCTTCGACTCCCGCAGCGCCTTCGCCCGCTCCAGGGTGGCCTTGGCCAGCTCCGCGTCGGCCTTGGCGGCCTGGAGCTGGGCCTCCTCCACGCTGGAGTCCAGCCGGACCATGACGTCGCCCCTGCGCAGGAAGGTGCCGGAGTCGAAGCCGATCTCCTTCACCAGGCCCGGCACCTCGGAGGCGACGGTCACCGCCTGCACCGCCACCAGGGTCCCCACCGTCTCCCGCTGCGACTGCCACTCCAGCGGAAGCACCTTGGTGGTGGTGACGGATTCCGGCGGGATGACGAAGGACTTCCCCGCCTTGATCAGGGTGGCGATCTGCGCCCCCTTGATCCCCACCAGGACCACCACCACCCCGACCAGCGCCAGGATGGCGAACAACCAGACCCGCCGGCGGCTGAGCCGGCCCGAACGCTGCTGCTGGGAGACCGCCATCTCCACGTGGACCTCCACGCCCCTCGGGCTGCCCGGACGCGCCCCTTCCTAATGCAAGACCACCGGGCTGTCATGTCTTACGGGCCGGTCGCTCTGCGATGTCAGGGAAGGCGGATCGGTTCAATGACACCGATTCGTTGCCTTTCGTGCCGCGCTGCGGCAGTGACCGCGGGGACCTCGGGTCCGTCCGGCTGGAAGAAGGTCACCGCGCGAGGATGGCCGGGTGCCGCGTTACATTTTCACTGTGCCGCTCCGTCCGATCGCCCTCCTGACGATCCTCGCCTTCGGCTGCGCCACCGTCCGCGTTCCCGCCTCCTCGCCCTCGCAGCCCGCCGACGCCCCCGGCACCGTCGCTCCCCCTATCACCGAGCTGTGGATCGAGAGCTCGGAAGAAGTGCCGCCCGCGCTCTCGGAAAAGATGGATGCGCAGGCGCGGGCGGCGCTGGCCGAGGCGCTGGAGGCCTGGGAGATCCCTTCCCACGCGGCCGGCGCGGAGGACGCCGTGCTCTTCGTGCGCGAGCGCGCGGTCGCCACCACCGAGGCGCGCAACAAGGAGCAGACCTGGGCCAAGGTGGGGATCGCGGTAGGGGTCGTCCTGGTGATCGCCGCCATCGTGGTGATCGCCGTCGCCCTGGCCGGGACCGGCGGCTCCCGCGGCTCGTCGCATCCCACCTCGGCCAGAAGCGGATCTTCCCCCGCCAAGGCGGCGGCGCCGCCGGTGGCGGTGAAGCCAAGGGCCGTCCCCCCGCCCCGGGTGGTCCCGCCGGCGGGCCCGGTGCCCCTGCCGCCGCCGCCCATCCCCTACGCGTACCGGCCTTATCCCTCGTTCTTCATCGGGTTCAACTTCAACTTCGTCATCCCCCTGCACCCCTGGTCCTCCGCGCAGCCCCCGGTCCCCTTCGCGCCCGAGCCGCCGGACGATTCCGCCCCGCCCCCTCCGCCCGATGAGGAGCCGGCGGCCGCCGTCGCCCTGCAGCTTCCCCCGCTCGCCGAGGCGATGACCTTCCCGGTGGAGGACCGTACCTTCTTCGCCGGACCCCTCACCGCCCTTCAGCTCGATCTGGTGGATCGCGCCACCGGCCAGCTCCTCTGGAGCAAGGCGGTGAAGGCCGACGAGGACCCGCTCGATCCCCGCGCTGTAGGCAAGGTGCTCGACCAGGCGTTCGCCGGCATCGGCTGGGCGCGGCCGTAGCCTTCCGCGCAGCCGCGCCGCAGCCCGCCTTGACAAGGCTCGATTGGTCTGATGATCAGACCCCCAAAGGGAGACCAATGTCCCGCCCCCGGGCATCCTCCAGCGCCCACCGTTTCGAGACGGTTCGCAAGGTCCGCCGCTACGAGCAGGTGGCGGAGCAGATCCGCAAGCTCGTCTCCGACGGCTCGCTCAAGCCCGGCGATCTCCTCCCTCCCGAGCGCGAGCTGGCCATCCGGCTGGGGGTGGGCCGCAGCTCCATCCGCGACGCCGTCCGCACCCTGGAGGTGATGGGCCTGCTCGAGCCGCGCCAGGGGCACGGCACGGTGGTGCGCGATCTCTCCACCGACGCCCTGGTGGTGCCGCTGGCCAGCGTGCTCACCCGCAAGCGGGAGATGGTGCAGGAGCTGCTCGACGTCCGGCGGATGATCGAGCCGGGCCTGGCGGCCCGGGCGGCGAAGAACGCCAGCCCCGAAGAGGTCGAGCACATGGGCTCCATCCTCGAGCGCCACGAGGCCAAGCTGCTCCGGGGCGAGGCGACGGTGGACGAGGACGACGAGTTCCACTACGCCATCGCCCTCGCCGCCCGCAACAGCGTGGTGCTCCGGGTGCTGGACGTGCTCATGGACCTGTTGCGCGAGAGCCGCTCGCGCTCCCTCCAGGTGCCGGGCCGGCCCCGCCGCTCGTTCGACGGCCACCGCCGCATCCTCTCCGCCATCCGGCGTCGCGACCCCGAGGGGGCGGAGAAGGCCGTCCGCAAGCATCTGAAGGAGATCGAGGAGATCGTCACGCGCCAGCTTTGACCCGAACGGAGGAAGCATGAGCCGTCTCTTCGCAGTGGAGATCGTCTACCGGGGCATCTTCCAGAAGAAGCTCGCGGCCAACATCAGCCGCGCCATCGTCCTGGCCGCCCACCGGGAGGGAAAGCCCGGGATCTCCTTCGGCCGCTACGGCGACAGCCCGGAGCGCAACGGCATCCCCGCCAAGTACTTCGCCATCGTGGCCACCGACGAGACCACGCTGGAGGAGGGGATGGCCAGGTACGAGCCCAAGGAGGTGGACGTCACCATCTGCGTCGACGACACCCTCTTCAAGGGCGTGGAGTCCTGGGCCTGGTACGGGCTGCAGCCGATCAACAAGCTGACCAAGGCGGGCGGCACGCTGATCGTCACCTCGCTCAAGGAGCCCGAGGAGCTGATCCCGCTCGCGCACCGCAAGCAGACCCCTTACAAGCTGGCGGTCCTCAAGGGCACGCCCAGCTTCTCCGGCCTCTGGGTCTACAAGGACGACCACACCGACGTGCGCATCCTGGGCGTCATCGCCAAGGTGCTGCCCGAGCTCTTCACCCTGCGCTCGGTGCAGGAGACCATCCGCAAGGAGTGGAAGAACGAGCTGAAGGCCACCTCGGCGCAGCGCGCCTTCGAGCGCATCGGCGCCGTCACCGTTCCTGCCGGGCAGGGCAACCCGGAGGTTCCCTACTCGTTCGAGATGCCGAAGTGGACGGAGATGCGGGAAGGGATCGCCATCCCCGCCATCCCGCTGGGCGGAAAGATGAAGGATCCGGTCACCGGCGAGGAGGGAGGCTGGAAGCCGGGCCGCAACGCCGTCTTCAAGAAGTGGGCGACGCGCACCATGCGGCCGGTGGTCGACTTCGAGAAATGCATCAAGTGCACGCTCTGCTGGCTGCAGTGCCCGGACACGGTCTTCGACGTCACGCCGGACGGCTTCTACGACGCCAACCTCGAGGCCTGCTGCGGCTGCGGGGTGTGCGAGGCGGTCTGCCCCGAGGCGGGCTGCATCACCATGGTCAACGAGACCCAGTTCAAGGACAACGCCAGCCAGTGGGAGGCGTGGCGCAAGGACGCGCCCTCCTACCAGAAGCACCTCGCCGATTGGATCAAGGATCGCCCGGAGCGGTCGCACGGCTTCCGCTTCCGCGGCCAGTACGAGCAGGAGCTGCCCAACGAGTTCGCCCGCCAGGGCTGACGGAGGACTGTCATGGCTGAAGCGCTCTCGCACCCCCCGGCCCCCACGGCCGACACCGGCGACCAGACCTCCCTCATCACCGGCAGCGAGGCCATCGCGGTGGCCTGCAAGCTGGCGGACGTCGACGTGATCACCGGATATCCCATCCGGCCCTACGACACGGTGATGCAGTACATCGCCAAGCTGGTGTCCAACGGCGAGATGGACTGCGAGTACATCATCGCCGAGGGCGAGCACTCGCAGTTCGAGATCGTCAAGCACGCCAGCGCCTGCGGCGCGCGGGTGTTCTGCGGCTCGTCCGGCGTGGGCTGGATGTACGCCATGGAGGCGCTCACCGTCACGCCGGCGCTGCGCATCCCCATGATCGCCATGGTGGGCAACCGCGCCCTGGACGATCCCGGCGCCTTCGGCGTGGAGCACAACGACGCGCTCGCCGTCCGCGACCTGGGCTGGCAGCTGGTGTGGGTGGACAGCGCCCAGGAGGCGCTGGACACGGCGCTCATCGCTTACAAGGTGGCAGAGGACCGGCGCGTCTTCCTGCCCTGCGCCATCTCCTGCGACGGCGCCTTCCTCACCCACTCGCAGGCGATCGTGAAGATCCCTTCGCAGGCGAAGGTGGACCGGTTCCTCCCCCGGTACGACCGCGGGGACCTGCTGCTCCATCCCGACAACCCCATCACCGTGGCACCGCAGGCCAACGAGGACTGGCTGATGGAGATCCGCCGGCAGACGGCGGCCGGCATGGAGCGGTCGCCCGGCGTGATTCGCGAGGCCTACGCGCAGTTCGGCAAGGTCTTCGGGCGGGACTACGGCAACCCGTTCTACCAGGAGTACATGACCGACGACGCCGACGTGGTGCTCGTCGGCATGGGCACCTTGTCGAACCCGGTGCGGGTGGCCATCCGCGAGATGCGCAAGGAGGGGAAGAAGGTCGGATTCGTGCGCGTCCGCTGGTTCCGGCCCTTCGCCGCGGAGGAACTGGCGAAGACCCTCTCGCGCTTCAAGGCGGTGGGGATCATCGACCGCGACTTCTCGCTGGGCGCTCCGTACTCGAGCGGCGTGCTGGCCACGGAAGTGCGGGCGGCGCTGTACCCGGTGGCGAACCGGCCTCCGCTGGTGGCGTTCATCTGCGGCCTGGGCGGGCGCGAGGTGACGCTGCCCGACGTGAGAAACATGAGCGAGAAGGTCTACGCCGCTGCGGCCGGAAAGCCGCAGCCTTCCACGCAGTGGATCGGCGTGCGGGAGTAAGGGGAAGAACATGGCCATCAATGAGCGTGAGCTTGCGGAGCTCGTCAACCTTCACTCCACGCAGAAGCTCGATCCGTTCAAGGGAGTGAAGAAGCTGCCCGTCCAGGAGTACTTCACCTCGGGCCACCGCACCTGTCAGGGCTGCGAGTCGGCGCTGGTGATGAAGATGATGGTGAAGGCGGCCGGCCCGCGCACCATCGTGCTGGGCAGCACGGGCTGCATGTACGTCGCCAACACCACCTACTACTCGACGGCCTGGGTGGTTCCCTGGATGCACACCCAGCTGGGCTCGTCGGGCTCCGCCGCCCTGGGCGCCGCCGCGGCCCTGAAGGCGCTGATGCGCAAGGGCAAGATGAAGGACGAGCCGATCAACGTGATCGCCTTCTGCGGCGACGGGGGCGGGGCCGACATGGGCATCTCCGCCATCTCCGCCACCCTCACCCATCCCGACTACAACTGCCTGATCCTGATGTACGACAACGAGTCGTACGCCAACACCGACATCCAGCTCAGCGGATCCACCCCCTGGGGCGCGCACACCACCTTCAGCCCGCCGGGGACCAAGAAGCGGATCATGCATCACCGCTGGAAGAAGAACATGGCGGGGATGATGGCGGCCGGGCACCCGGAATGCCGCTACGTGGCCACCGTGGACATGTCCTTCCCCGTGCTGGCGATGAACGCCGTGCGCAAGGCGCTCACCATCGGCGGCCCCACCTTCATCCACTCGCTCGACCCCTGCCCCAAGGGCTGGGACTACGATCCCATCCAGTCGCACGAGCTGGGCGAGCTGGCGGTGACCAGCGGGGTCTGGCCCCTCTACGAGGTGGAGAACGGCGTCCTGCGC
Organism: Myxococcales bacterium; assembly: GCA_035498355.1. Classification (GTDB taxonomy): domain Bacteria; phylum Myxococcota; class Myxococcia; order Myxococcales; family 40CM-4-68-19; genus 40CM-4-68-19. The sequence continues at coordinate 11,186 of DATKAG010000538.1, forward strand.
CTCCTGGGCAAGACCCGGGACATCGCCGAGGGCCGCCTGAAGCGCAGCCCGGTGCGCGACTACCTCAACCGGCAGGGCCGCTTCGCCCACTTCACCGACGACGACATCGAGTACTTCCAGTCCAAGGTTGACGAGATGTGGAACAAGTGGCTGGTGCCCGGCGTGATCCCGTTCCGCAAGCAGGTGGAGGAGGACAAGCCTCCGGCCCAGGGCTGAACGACCCGGGTCCGAGCGACTTTCGCCGGATTGCAGGAGCACCTCCACGTATGTCGAATACGTTGGGGGACTGCCGTCCTGCTCCGGCGGGGCGCTGGAAACCCGGGTTCCACCACAACCGCTGCATCCGCACGGGGGTAAAGCCCATGGCGAACACGGCCGTGCCCGACGGGGCCGCCCGCGAGGGTCCGCTGAACAACCGCTGGCTGATCCTCTTCTTCAGCATCCTCAGCATGGTGGCGGTGGCGAACTTCCAGTACGGGTGGACCCTCTTCGTCCCGCCCCTGCAGAAGCGGCTGGGCCAGGAGCAGGCCGCCATCCAGGTCACCTTCACGGTCTTCGTGCTGCTGGAGACCTGGCTGGTGCCCTTCGAGGGCTGGCTGGTGGACAAGTTCGGCCCCCGGCTGCTGGTGATCTTCGGCGGCGTCGCCGCGGGCCTGGGCTGGGTGGGCAGCGGGCACGCCGACACGCTCACCCAACTCTATTTGGCGTATGGCCTGGCCGGCATCGGCGCCGGCATCGTCTACGGCACCGCCATGGGCAGCGCGATGAAGTGGTTCCCTGACCACCGTGGCCTCGCAGCAGGGCTGACGGCCGCGGGGTTTGGCGCTGGGTCGGCGTTCACGGTGGCGCCCATCGCCAACTTGATCAACTCGGCGGGCTACCAGACCGCCTTCATCCGCTGGGGAATCATCCAGGGGGTGGTGGTGGTGGTCGCGGCCCTCTTCCTCAAGGCGCCGCCCCAGGGATGGCTGCCGCTCGCCTGGCGCCAGGCGGGGCGGGGCGAGGAGGTCCGGCAGCGGCAGTCGGCCTTCGACTTCACCTCCCTGCAGATGGCCGCCACCCCGCAGTTCTGGCTGATGTACCTGATGATGACGCTGGTGGCGACGGGCGGCCTGATGGCGGTGGCGCAGCTCAATCCCATGGCGGTCGACTTCAAGGTCGCCAAGATACCGGTGAACTTCCTCTTCCTCACCATGCCCGCGCTGCAGTTCGCCCTCTCCGCCGACCGGCTGGTGAACGGGGTCTGCCGGCCGTTCTGGGGCTGGCTCTCCGATCACATCGGCCGGGAGAGGACCATGACGCTCGCCTTCGGCCTGGAGGCCTGCGCCATCTTCGTGCTCATCAAGTTCGCCCACAACCCGCTGGCCTTCGTGGTCTTCAGCGCCTTCACCTTCTTCGGCTGGGGCGAGATCTTCTCCCTCTTCCCCGCCCTCTGCGGCGACCTCTTCGGGCGCAAGCACGCCACGGCCAACTACGGCTTCCTCTACACCGCCAAGGGGACCGCCTCGGTGCTGGTGCCCATCGGAAGCGCCCTCGCCGCCGGCAAGGCGTTCGACTTCCGCGCCGACGTGCTGCTGGTGCTGGGCGGGGGGCTGGCGATCTTCGCCCACTTCGTCGGCCCGGTGGTGCTGCGCCTGCACATCAGCAAGAAGCTGCACGACACCCTCTTCACCATCGGCGGGGTCCTGGTCGCCTACGGCATCTTCCTCACGGTCGTGCCCGGCGCCTGGACGCCGTTCGGGGCGCGCTTCATGCTTCCCAAGGTGGGCTGGGCGGGCGTGTTCACCATCGCCATCGTCTTCGACTTCACCGCCGCCACCCTCGCCTACTTCGTTCTCCGGCGGATGAAGCTGCCCTCGATGCCGCCGGTGACGGTGGCGGTCGCGCAGCCGCAGGCGGCGGTGGCGACCACGCACTGAGCCGGGCACACGCCACGCAGTTCCTGACGCAGCAAGCCAGCCTGGTCAGGTGCCCTCGGGTCTCCATCGGCCCTGTCGGGTGGGGGCGCCGGCTTGACCCGCGACTGCCGCTTGTGCCTCCAATGGCCGAACGTCTGTAGAGACGATCGTCTCTCGGGCGTTCGTTGTGCACGTAGAGGGGGTCACCATGAGGCAGTCCGGCTGGATGGGGAGATCTCTTTTCCTCCTGAATACGACCATGGTCCTTGCGACCATCGGCCCGACACGGCCAGCGCGGGCCGCGTGGCAGCCCACCAAGCCCGTGGAGTTCGTCATTCCCGCGGGCACCGGCGGCGGGGCCGACCTGATGGCCCGCTTCGTCGCCGCCATCATCCAGAAGGAGAACCTCGCCCCGGTCACCTTCCTGCCCACCAACAAGTCGGGGGGCGCGGGCGCGGAGGCCTTCCTCTACGTGAAGGAGAACAAGGGCAACCCGCACGTCATCGTCATCACCCTCTCCAACCTCTTCACCACTCCCTTGCACACCGGGGTGCCCTTCAACTGGAAGGAGCTGACGCCGGTCTCCATGCTGGCGCTCGACTACTTCGTCCTCTGGGTGAACGGCGAATCGCCGTACAAGACCGCGCCCGAGTACCTCGACGCCGCCAAGAAGGCCGGCAACTTCAAGATGGGAGGGACGGGGGCGGCGCAGGAGGACCAGATCCTCACCGTCCAGCTGGAGCAGAACTTCGGCCTGAAGATGATCTACGTGCCCTTCAAGGGAGGCGGCGAGGTGTGCACCAACCTGGTGGGCAAGCACATCGACTCCAGCGTCAACAACCCCTCCGAGTGCGTGGGGAACTGGAAGGCCAACCGGGTCCGCCCGCTGGCGGTGCTGGACAGCTCGCGCATCAACCTGCCCGA